>DATLVJ010000772.1:0-8106 GCA_035577585.1 Candidatus Limnocylindrales bacterium | reverse complement strand
GGAGTGGCCGTCGGCGATTACGACAATGATGGTTGGCCAGACATTTATGTGTCGAACTACGGCAAGAACCGGTTGTTCCACAATAATCACGATGGGACATTCACAGATGTGGCGGAGACGGCGGGAGTCACCCTGGGAGGTTGGTCCACGGGAGCCACCTGGGGAGACTACGACCATGATGGCTATCTGGATTTATTCGTTCCAGGTTACGTGAAATTTGATATCAACAACCCACCGATTTCGGGACGCGGAGGGCTGCCGCAGGGTTCCTGTGAATTTCGAGGAGTCGCGGTTATGTGCGGCCCGCGAGGACTCCCCGGCGAACCGGATCATTTGTTCCATAACAACAGAGACGGGACGTTTACCGATGTAAGTGTTAAAGCGCGCGTTGACGACAGCCGCGGCTATTATGGGCTTTCTTCTGTGTTTGTGGACGTGGATGACGATGGCTGGGTGGACCTGGCCGTGGCCAATGATTCCGTTCCCAAATATCTGTACCGGAACAAACACGACGGCACGTTCGAAGACATCAGCTATTTATCGGGCTTTGCGCTCAATGACGACGGCCGCGAGCAAGCGGCCATGGGGATAGCCGTTGGAGATTACACTCGCCGGGGCCGGGTTGATCTGTACATCACGAATTTTTCCGACGATTACAACACGCTGTACCAGAATGACGGTGAAGGCGGCTTCACGGATGTAAGCTCCCAGGCGGGGATCAGCAATTTGACCTTGCCCTTTCTGGGCTGGGGTACGGGATTCCTGGATTTTGATAACGATGGATGGCTGGATATTTTTGTTGCGAATGGGCACGTCTACCCCGAGGTGGATAAGACCGACTGGGGAACTACTTACAGGCAGCGGCCGCTGCTGTTGCGAAATGTGGACGGCCGGAAGTTTCAGGAGGTTCCTCCCGCCACCGGATCGGGCTTGGCTGTACTGATACCCGCTCGGGGAGCGGCGTTCGGCGATCTGTTCAACGATGGACACATTGATGTGGTGCTCAACAATATGGACACGACGCCGACGCTGCTACGGAACGTAACGAAAAACGCAAACCATTGGGTGACACTCAAGCTTGTAGGAGGCGCGAAGAGTCCGCGGGATGCCATCGGAGCTAAAGTATTCCTGACGGCAGGAGGAGTCCGGCAGCGCGCAGATGTTTTTAGCGGTGGCAGCTATGCTTCCAGCTCCGATCAAAGATTGCACTTCGGATTAGGCTCGGCCGCAAAGATCGAGAAGGTGGAGATTTTCTGGCCAAGCGGCGCGAAGGAGACGATCGAATTACCCGCCGTAGACCGCATTTATACGGTCGTCGAGGGCAAGGGGGTTGTCGGGAAGTGAGAGTTTGCTTGGTGACGAAATTCATTAACTTCCTGCTGTGGCCAATCTCACTGGCTGCGGCGATGCCCGTCGAAATATACGCTCAACAAATCCAGAAAAACGCAGCCGTTGTCTCTGCAGGCGCAACTCCCGGTCTGTTTGTGGATATCACGGAAAAAAGCGGAGTGAATTTCAGGTATCGCGCCTCGCACACCTCCAAGAAATATTTGATTGAAACCATGGGCACCGGCGTCGCGCTCTTCGATTACGACAACGACGGGCGGTTGGACATTTTTCTAGTGAATGGGGCTCCGCTGGATGACCCTACTCCGCTGGGAACCATTCCGAAAAAATCCGGTCCGAAGTTTTGGAACCGGCTGTACCGCCAGAAACCGGACGGAACATTTGAGGACGCAACCGAGAAGGCCGGATTACAAGGCGAAGGGTACGGAATGGGCGTAGCTGTCGGAGATTTTGACAATGACGGCTACGAAGATTTGTACGTGACGGGCTTCGGCGGAAATCATTTGTATCACAACAATGGAAACGGGACTTTCACCGATGTCACTGCGAAGGCCGGTGTGGCAGGATCGGGCTGGTCGACGAGCGCCGCCTGGGTTGATTTGGATAGCGATGGGTATCTGGACCTGGTGGTATTGCGGTATCTGGATTGGGACTTTGCCGATGTCTGGTGTGGCGAGCACCGGGAAGGTTATCGAGCCTACTGTCACCCCGAGAATTTCAAGGCCGTTTCCCCGTTGGTGTATCACAACAATGGCGACGGCACATTTTCGGAAGTTGCGTCGAGACTTGGATTGGCTAAACCCGCGAAAGGCCTGGGTGTCGCCTTCGAGGACTACGACAAGGATGGCCATCCGGATCTGTTCTTCGCCAACGATTCGATGCTCGAATATCTCTACCATAACAAGGGAGACGGAACGTTTGAGGAAGTGGGGCTGACGGCAGCGGTGGCGGCTGATGCGGACGGGCGAACGTACGCCGGGATGGGCGTGGACTTCGCTGATTACAAGAACACGGGATGGCCAGCCTTGCTGGTCACGGATCTGGCGAACCAACGGTACTCTCTATATGAAAATAACCGCGATGGCTCGTTCAATTACGTGAGCCAGGAGACTGGTATCGGAAAGATGACGCTGCTTCATTCCGGCTGGGGTGTCCGGTTTCTCGATTACGACAACGATGGCTGGAAGGATTTGATGATTGCGCAAGGACACGATCTGGACACGATCGAATTGACGGCCCCGACTCTTCGCTACCGCGAACATTTGCTGCTTGCTCATAATGACGGCGGCAAGAGTTTTGCGGATGTTTCGAGCGAATCGGGAACAGTGTTTCAACAGAATTGGGTGGGACGCGGCTTGGCGATCGGCGACCTTGACAACGACGGGCGATTGGATGCGGTAGTGACGACGAATGATGGTCCCGCGTATGTGCTCCACAACGAAATTGTAAACAGCAATCACTGGTTGCTGCTGACACTTGTAGGGCACAAGAGCAATCGAGATGCAATTGGAGCGCAAATAAGAATTGTGACCGGCGATGGGCCGCAGTACGCGATGGTCACTACTGCCGGCAGCTATCTATCTTCTGGGGACAAACGAGTGCACTTCGGGCTCGGCAAGCAAACGCAAGTATCAACGATTGAGATTCGGTGGCCCAGCGGAATCACGCAAATACTGAAGGATGTTCGCGCAGATCAGATTTTACAAATCGATGAACCGGCGCCTGTTCGCGGCTCCTCGGCGGGCGCACCGTGAACTGCCTGATGCGCCTCCGAGCGGTGTGGTTCGGCCTTACGCTCGCGGCGTTGAATCTCATTTCCCAGCCAGTCGGTTTTGGGCAGACAGAAGCGGGGTACGAGAAGGCCAAGGATGCTTTCCAGAGTGGAAAATATCTGGAAGCCGTTTCGTTGTTCGAAGCTCTGGAATCCGCGGAGCCTGGGAAAACCGACGCGCTGCTCTATTCGGCCAAGGCCAGCATCCATCTGCAAAAATTCGCCGATGCGGACAATAGTCTTCGGCGCTACCTGGCAAAGAATTCGGAGTCAGCTAACGGCTACTACCTGCTGGGTTATGTCCTGCACCGGGAAAACCGGCCCGCGGAATCGCTGGAGGTCTACACAAAAGCGGCAAAGATTACGCCGCCCACCGGCGACGACCTGAAAATTGTGGCGCTCGATTACGAACTTCTGAATGACAACGCGGAGACGATGCGGTGGCTGGAACGCGCGGTCACGATGGACCCAGGCAACAAAGATGCCTGGTACTATCTCGGGCGCGCCTATTACACGGCTTCGCGAATTCCGGATGCGCGGGCAGCATTTGAGCGAGTTCTTCGCTTGGAACCGCGGGAAGCGAGGGCCGAAAATAATCTTGGCCTGATCTTCGAATCAGGCGGGAAAACGGATGATGCGCTTGCGGCTTACCGCAACGCGATCGCCTGGCAAAAGGAAGACTCTCCCTCTTCGGAACAACCGTACTTGAATCTGGGGAGCCTGCTGGTTACGCTCGATCGCGCCGAAGAAGCCATTTCACCACTGCGAAAGGCTGCGGAGCTGGCGAGCTCAAATTCGCAATGCCATTTGCGGCTCGGCACCGCATATTTGCATTTGAACCGGCTAGACGAAGCGCAGAAAGAGTTGTTGGAAGCGGTCCGGCTTAATCCGGGGGATGCGACCGCCCACTATCAGCTTGGACGCTACTACAAACAGGCAAAGAATCTGCAAGCTGCGAAAAAGGAATTCGACCGAGTTTCGGAAATTCAATCGGCGGAAGTGCAAAATTTGAAGCGGCCAAAGAATTAACAGTGCTGCCCGCACCGCCAGAGCAAGGTGGCCGCCGCGTTTCCCGGAAGCGTGTACACCGCGTGTTTCTTTTCCCACCCCACGTTAAAGGTGACAGGTTTTGAACCGCTGTTCAGCACAAGCAAGACCAGGGAACCATCCGGGTTTCGGAAGGCAACGTCTTCGAGGCTGCCCGGACCGAAGGTGTTCGAATCGATGCGGCGCGCGCCGGGTTGCACAAATTTGCTGACGTGAGCCAGCGCCGTGAAATCAACCGTCGGAATCGCCTCGGCCCCGGTGTCGTCAACTTTCACGGTGATCACTCCGCGGCAATTCTTGCATCCGCCCAGATGCGGATCGTGATTCTGGTCCAGCGCCAGATTCCAAAGGATTACGCTGCGTGACCAGTTGCGCGTCGAGTCAATGATCAGGCGAACTTGCTCGTCAAGCAGGTTCCCTTTTTGCCAGCTGCCACCAGAGCATTCCGTCATCCAGATCGGAAGATCGGGAAAGCGTTCGTGCAGCTCGGACTGGGCGACGGCGTTGCCGCCATAACAATGGATAGCGATGCCGGAGGCGTAAGCCGTGGCCTTTGCGTCGGCCAGGATTTCGATCGGATAGCGAGTCAAATCCCAATTGTGATCGAAGATGAAAATCTTGGTGCGGAGGCCAGCCGCGCGGAATGCCGGACCGAGGGCGGAACCCAAAAATGCAGCCTGCTCGCTGGAGGACATGAGGAGACTGGGATAGTCGGCTTCGCTATTCAACGGTTCATTTTGAATTGTCACACCGAAAATGGGGACACCCGCCTGCTCATAGGCTTTTACAAATTTCACGAAATACCCGGCCATGGCATCGTAGTTCTCCGGCCGCAGCGTCCCCTGCACCAGCGAATCGTTGGATTTCATCCATGCGGGAGGGCTCCAGGGTGTGGCCAGGATTTTAATCCGCGGATTGATCTTCAGCGCAGCGCGCAGCACGGGGATGATGTACCGCTGGTCTTTCTCGATGGAAAAGCGGTGCAATTCGGTGTCCGACGCACCGGGAGGCATGTCGTCATACGTGTAATCTTCCAGGGCAAAGTCGCTCGCGCCCATCGGCTGCCGCAACAGAGTAAGTCCGATGCCCTTCTCGCGATCAAATAACATCTCCATGACCTGTTGGAATTGCGAGTCGGAAAGTTTGTTGCGCAGCAGCCAGGCCGAGGAGTCCGTGATCGAAGCACCAAAACCATCGATTTCCTGGTAGCGAACGGCATCGTTCACAAAGATTGTCAGTTCGGGAGCGCGTTTCTGACCAAACGAAATCCGGCTGCGCTCCTCGGGCTCGCCAATTGTGTGCTCCGTCGATTCAAATACACGCACCTGGCCGGCCGCAAGATTTGGAGCAGCGGCGCGCTCTTGCGCTTTTGCAACCGAATGATGCATCGCGGCAAACATGCAAATCAATAACAGCTTCTTCATTGGGCGCACAGCAGGCTCCGGGGGAAACAGTGATGCGTACGATTACTGGTTCGGAGGCGGCCCTTCGGTTCCTTCGGGCGCCACGGCATCTGAATCCTTTTTTTGCTGAAACTGCTTCATTTTCTTCTGCGAGCCTTCCAGCTCGGCATCCTTGAACTTCTGGAACATGGCGAATGCCTGCTGTGCTTCCTGCGTTCGGTGCAGTCGGCGCAAAACGGTCCCCAACTGGTACCAAGTCTGTTCAAGGACGTCTTGATCCGAATCGGCTTTGGTGGCCCGTTCGAAATCCTCGAGGGCTGCCTGATCATTTCCAAGCAACATCTCGGCGCGGCCAAGATTGTAGTCCGCATGGCGCAGTCCGGGGCGCAATTTCAATGCCGCCACGATCATCTGTTTTCCCTGCGCGGCATTTCCCTTTTCCGTCAGCAGGACGCCCAGCTTGTATTGTGCAACGACGTTGTCCGGATCGATTTCAAGTTCCTTGCGGAAAGCCTCCTCGGCTTCTTGCATTTTGCCGATAATCCGGTATTCCGTACCCAATTCTTCGTGGAGGCGGGGTTCACGAGGGGCGAGTTGAATGGCCGCCTCGTATTCAGCGATCGCGTCCGTGTGGCGTTCCGCGTCGGCATTGGCTTCCGCAAGTATTTGCCGAACGCGCCAGGATTTCGGATCCGCGCGAAACATCCGCGCATAGCTGTCCTTCGAGACGAACAGATGCGCCTGGCCGCGGTGGTAGAGAATGTCCACGTTGTCCGGAGCAAGCTTCGCCGCTTTGTCCAGGGCTTCAACCGCGTTGTCGCTATCTCCCATTTCCAACTCCACCATCCCCAGCCACATCCAGGCATTGGCATCTTTGGGATAGGCGGCTGTCTCCTTGCGCAATGAGGCGACGGCGGCGTCTAGCTGGCTGATGCGGAATTGGGCGATGCCGAGAAACAGGTTGGCTCCACGCAGGTGTGGTTTAAGTAGCAGAGCTTTCTTGAAGCTGGCAATAGCCTCTTCGTGCCGCCCCTGTTCTTCACGAACCAAGCCGAGGTTCAAGTACGCTTCCGCAAACGTCGGCGATTGTTTCACAATTTCCGCGAAACCATCGCCTGCTTGCTCCAGATTCCCCTGCCGCATTGCTTCGGATGCCTGCCTGAATTTCGCCGCGGTTTCCGCAGGGATCTGCGCACGCGAGGGCTGGGCAACGAGCAGCAAAAGGATGCCGAAGGACAGCGGCGCGAGGAAAAGCTTCGCGATCCAAAGGGATGAGAAGAAGAATTCTGAGGCTTGAAGAATAAAGCAATGCGGCTTCATCCGTGCTTTCACCCTGTGAGTTTACACCATTCTGAAAACCGGAATGAACCAGGCCGGTGGCATGAAAAGCCCCCTGCTGCGGGGTGCGCAACAGGGGGCAGGAGTAAATATGAAACGACCTTCGTTCTAGAACTGGTAGCGCAGGGTGAGCTGAATCTGGCGGGTGGGGCTAATGACGGCCCCGCCGGGATAATTTTTGGGAACGCCAAAACTTGTATTCCAGTCATTGGGCGCGCCGTTCAGTGTGCCAAAGACATGGCGATTAAAAGCGTTTGGAATGTCCACCTTAAAGACGATGACATGATTTTCGTGGATTGTGGTGCGCTTGATGATCGAAAAGTCTTCATTGTCGTAGTTTTGGCTGCGGACATTGCCCAACACCAAGGGGGCATTGCCGTAAACATAGCCACGCTGAGCTACAAGACTCGAGGGGTTCGGGTCCAGAAACGCTGCACAATTAAAGAAATTATTGGAGCCCTTCGGGGTGAAAGTGCCATCGGCATTTTCGTTGCAACCTGTTCCCAATGCCGGATTAAAAGACGAGTGGTTGGGATCGAGGATTGGCACACCCGGTATCAGGCTGAACCGAAATGCTCCGTCCGTAGCAGGAGGGGTATTGGAAACGTAGGTGTTCAGGATGGTTGGTGATCCCGTTTGATACCGAAGGATTCCGGCTACCTGCCAACCTCCAAGAACTTTGCTGGCGATACCTTGGCTAAAATGCTTCTTCCCTGGACCCGCAGGAAGCTCGTAGATGTAGCTGAGAACCAAGGTATGGGGTGTGTCCTGGTAGCTCAGGGCCTTTTGCGATTTCGGATTAAACGGATTCTGAGCGGCAAACTCGTTCGAGGAGAATCCAGAAAAGACCGGGATGGCGCTGTCCGCGTTCGTGAGCGTTTTTGAGTATGTATAGGATGCCAAGAGATTCAAGCCGTTGCGGAATCGACGCTCTAGCTTTGCCTGAAATGCGTTGTAGGTGGAAATTCCCAGATTCTCAAGGCAGGAGCACATATTGTTGTTGCTCCCACCGATGTCCAGAAACTGTGGATACGGGCGCAACAACTGGGCGACTGTGTCGTTTCCGCTTCCGCCATATAGCGGTTCAAACCAATTGGGGACGGTTACGCCAAGGCTCGCGAGAGTCGTCTGCCCATCGGCACTCGTTACGGAGGAGGCAAGATGGTTTCCAAGATTGTAGTACTTGGAAACCATCTTGCC
>DATLVJ010000771.1:0-4199 GCA_035577585.1 Candidatus Limnocylindrales bacterium | reverse complement strand
CAGCCTGCCGAGGATTGCTCGGGAGTTGAGGGTCGGGCTTGGAACTATCGCCCGAACCCTTTTGCCGACACTACAACACCGTCAAGAGGCGATCGTGTGCGAAATGTTTCCGCACTCCAGCGAACGGACGGCTGACGCGCGCGGCGTTGCGCGAGAAAGCTGCGTGGCACCGGCTGAAAGCTATTCTCCGCAGGCACGAGCCGTAGCGCGCTGCAATACTGAAGACCCGGTTCCCCTTCTCAGATGCAAACGGAATCACTAGATAGTGCAGCATGCCTTCGCTCTAGCAGCACGGCTGCGCTCCCCGCTCTGGTGGGTCGCTTTTGAGGTAGCGCCGGATAGGCAGTTTCTGAGGGGCCGACAATAAAGGAGGAATCGAAGTCCGATGCTGTGGTAGACGCCGTTATACTGGGCGAAATGACCACCTTAAGCGTACTGCAGGAGGCGGGCAGCATTAAAAACCGTCCGTATCTTAGAAGGATCGTTGCGACACCGGTTAGCTTCCTGGTGGGCCTTGCGGTAATCGCACAATCGTCAGGTCACCCTCAATTGGCGACCCAAGCGTTTGCGCCCGCGCCTGGCCAGTCGTTTTTCTTGGATCTTGACTCTGCGGCAGGTGCGTTCTCGCAGTGGCGTCATGACGAGCTTGGATCGCTCAACAGCCTGCGGGCCCTCTTGCGCGTGCCTCGAATCCGTAAAGATCGTAAGTGGTTACCCACATTCTCTATTGCTTTGCAGAGCAACGACCTAAAAAACCGGGCGAATAATCTATTGTTCCAAGTAGTGGTTCTTGATGGCAAACTCCCAATGAAGATGCGCCTGACTGGACATGTTGGCGGTCGGCCGATTCAGGAGATCCCGCTCCAAACGACCCTTAGCCTTAATGAAGCGCTGAAACTAGAGATAACGTGGGCACAACAGCAGTTGATCACAGTAAGGATCGGAGACGTTGAAACGCGTGCCGTGAGAATAGGTTGGCCCGTAAGTAGTGTGATCGTAGCAGGATCAACTGGCCAATTAAAGATCGATCCACTGGTTTTCGGTACCGTAATCCCTTAGCGTCTGGATGACGGCCCATTCGGAAGCTTGTCCACATTGCTGGATCTCGCGCAAACCGGAAACTGTTGGGAGTGAAAACCCAAGGTTGCCAGGCTCCTTTCCGAAGCCGGCATTCTGTGATATGACAGAGAGCGACAATGAGAGGTGTTTAGTGTCCGATCATAAAGCTCTGATCATCCGCTGGTTTGATGAGGTGTGGAACCAAGGAAAGCGGGAGACGATCGACGAATTGATGCCCGAGGATTGCGTCATTCATGACGGCGATACGGACACCAAGGGACCCGCCGAATTCGGGGTGTTTTTCAATCGCCTGCGATCCTCTTTCTCCAATATGCACGTCACGCCGCATGAGGCCATTTCCGACGGTGACTTTGTGTGCCTACGTTGGTCCGCAACGATGCAGCATACAGGCGATGGTCTTGGAATGCCGGCATCACACAAACAACTTCATACCTCCGGCATCAGCATAGTTCGCATCAAAGAAGGCCGATTTGCCGAGGCATGGCAAAACTGGGACATGCTTGGCTTGATGCAGCAGATCACGAATGCTGCTGCTCCCGTCAAACTCTATATGGGACAGTCCACGAACGCGGCCGTTGGCGGGCAGCCCTGAGTGAGGCACGCCGCGCTACTCTCTGGTTTAAGCTCGGATCTCACGCAACCAGTTTCAGGGCGATTACTTTCGATTGGCCTCGTTGGGACAATCAGGAACGCCCCATTGAACAGCGGGGATAACCGCAGGCCGGGGTGCGGAGCATTGAC
Organism: Candidatus Limnocylindrales bacterium; assembly: GCA_035577585.1. Lineage (GTDB taxonomy): Bacteria > Acidobacteriota > Terriglobia > Acidiferrales > UBA7541 > Acidiferrum. The sequence goes on along the minus strand of DATLVJ010000771.1, from coordinate 2,378 downwards.
CGATGCGGCAGCGAATTCCTTCAAAGACTTACAAGCTTCAGACGCAAAAATAGCCCTTCCATTTTGCCCTTCCACCCGGCATTTGCTCGATGAATCGGAGGTACAGAATGCTGCGGCCATGGCGGAAGACACGATCATGGTTCCGGCTTCAGGCCATCCGTCCAACGGAGGGAAAACCACTCACCACGAGCGGTAGAGCGCGTATCTGAAGATGGGAGAAGACGGCGCAAGGTACTCGGTTTCACTTATAGCCAGAACCAACAGATCCGAATGTGGATCGACCAACGAATCCATGGCGAATCCAGCATGGGACTGGCTGCTGTGATTTCGATCTCGAGCTCGAACAAGCCGGCGCATGCATGTTCTATCTGTTGGTAAATAGGGGCTTTCCATCTGACCGGGCTTGCAGGCGCTAGTCAATAGATTTAAGATATTCCTGGAGCTGCCCACGAATGAATTGGCAGTCTGCGCATTCGGCTTCTGTATTGTGACTGGGCTCGTGGGCAACAAAAGGAAGTCCTCGCTGGCGTGTCCGACTCGATGGCTGAGCCGGGTGGGGCATCCCACGCCGGAGGCAACCGAGGGGTTGTGAAGCGCTCCATCTTGATTGTTCTCGCCTTTGCGATGTGTGCCCGGCAAGCGCCTGGGCAGACAACGTTCGTTAGCACGCTGTATCCGATTATGGAGAGGGCGGGCTGCCGGAATTGTCACAATGCTGACGGAGTGGCATCCGCCACACGGATGCATCTTCCGGATGAAGACGCGCCCTTGTCCCGCGTGGAGGTGTTTGGCCGCTCGCTGGTGGATCTGATCAACCGTGAAAACCCCGAGCAGTCTCTCCTGTTTCTGAAGCCGACCGCGCGCATCGCGCATACTGGCGGGCAGCGCATTAAGCCCGGCAGTCCGGAAGAAGCCATCCTGAAACAGTGGATCGACTATCTGGCGAAGATGTCGGGTCCCGAACTTGAAGAGGCGCGCCGTTACAGGCAGGAAGAAGCGGCGGGGGGCGGTAAGGCTCCGGTAGTCGTGTTACGACGCCTGACCAACAGCCAATACAACAATACGATCCGCGACCTGCTCAAGGACACCAGCAATCCCGCCAACGATTTCCCGCCCGAGGATTTCGTCAACGGTTTCAAGGATCAGTATGAAGCGCTGAGTGTCACTCCGCTGCTGGCGGAGGCATACGGCAATGCCGCTGAAAAACTGGCCGCCCATGCGTTTCTCCGCGGCGATTTCCATGGCCTGATTCCGTGCAAGCCGACCTCCGACAATGACGCCGCCTGCCGGATAAAGTTCATCAAGACCTTCGGCCGCCGCGCCTTCCGCCGCCCTCTGGAACCGGAAGAGGTGGCGCGATACACCAATGTTTTCCTCTCCGAGAGGCCATTCCTCAAGGGCGCACAGACGGTAATCGAAGCCATGCTGCAGTCACCGGACTTCATTTTCTGGCTGGATGAAACGCCCAATCCGAAGTGGAAGCCGTATGCCACGGCGTCGTTCCTCTCGTATTCCCTCTGGAACACTATGCCGGATGAAGCACTTCTAGATGCGGCCGCGCGGGGCGGGCTGGACACGGCCACCGGCATCGAGCAAACGACGCGCAAGATGCTCGCCGACGCGCGCGCCAAGGACGGGCTGGATTCGTTTGTTTCCGAGTGGCTGCGTTTCGATCGCGTACTCAGCACTGCACGGGAGCGCCGCGTTTATCCGCTCTTCAACGCTGACCTGGCCGCCTCGATGACGGAGGAAGCCCGGCGTTTTGTCGGCGATCTCGTTTGGAATGATCGGAACTTCATGCAGGTCTACACGGCTAACTGGGGCTTTCCGAACTCCAGCCTGGCGGCGGTTTATAAGGTCCCCCCACCGGCGCACGATTGGGACCGCGTGATCTTCCCGGCCGATTCTGAGCGCGCCGGGTTGCTTGGGCAAGCACTGTTCCTTACCCTCACCAGCAAGCCGGACGAGACCACACCTACCGGACGCGGCCTTTTCGTACGGGAACAGTTTCTATGCCAGGAGGTTCCCCCTCCGCCGCCGAGCGTGGATACCAACCTGCCGCCTTTCGACGAATCGAAGCCGCTCAACAACCGGCAGCGGATGTCGGCTCACGCCACCAACCCGGTGTGCGCGAGCTGTCACAACCTAATGGACCCCATCGGTTTTGGCCTTGAAAAGTACGACGCCATCGGTGCGCGGCGCGAACAGCAGAAGCTGCTTTTCTTCCCGGCCGGTCATGGTGTGGCTGCCCGCCGAGCCAAACCCAAGGAAGTGCTGTTAGATGTCGATACCACCGCCCGAGTGGCCGGTATCGCCAATTCAGATTTCACCAGCGCCCGCCAATTGGGCGAACTGATGGCCCGCACTCCCCAGTGCCA
>DATLVJ010000770.1:0-2669 GCA_035577585.1 Candidatus Limnocylindrales bacterium | reverse complement strand
ACGCTCCTGGTTTCGATTCGGAGAGGCTCACTCGGCTTTTCGGGGCTGGCGCCCCATTCCGGCCGCTCTTCTGTCCCATTCCATCGTTCTTGTTCCGGGACCGAAGAATTCCCATCAAACCAACCATCCCCCAATTACCCTAAACCGGATGGCTGCTACTGCTCGGGGAAAATACCCCTGAACAAACATAAAGTATAGAGAAGGCGAAACCTTCTGTCAAACCTCTTTAGCCACAAAGCAGTGGAAAAATTTGTGGAAAAGTGGTGAATGGCAAGGGGCTTGCCTTCCCTCTGGCCCAGTACTTGCCAAATCCCACGTGGTCAACGGGTTAGATGCAGAATGGTTACCCAAAGGTAAAATCCTGCCCTGGTTTCTCTAAGTAATTACAAATAGGCACTTTACAGCCTATTGCGGGCTCTGACCCAGGTCGCCAAACGTCCAGAGGCCTATCGCATTCAGCATGTCAAACTGGCCCGTTTCCCGCAGAACCCGAGCAGTCCGCTCACGGGGCCACGGAACTGCGAATCGCTCCTGGCGATCGGCGATCCAGTAGCCAGTAAGGGCCATGACGGTGGCGTCCTGCGCGAGAACGTCCGGCTTCACGGCTTCGAGGGCATCCGCGCCGCTGTGGTGCGTGTATTTGTATTCGGGCGAATCCTGGTCGAGGTTGATCCCAGGAAGTCCGGCGAGAATAAAAGACGCTGTGTCGGTTTCAAGTTCGATTTTGTCAGAGACCTTAATTTCCCGAATGTTGCGCAGTGAAGCGGCGAAAGGCTCAAAAGAATCGAGCAGATCGCCGCGGCCACCCAGCTGAAACTCGCGCACCGGCCCCTGTCCGTTGTCGAGAATGACCGCTGCAAGATGATTCTTGATTTCCGCGGAGTGCTGTTTCACGTAGGCGAGCGAGCCGAGCAGACCCTCTTCTTCACCAGTAAAGAGCACAAACCGAATCGTACGGCGTGGGCGAACGCCGCTCTTAAGGATGGCATCCGCGGCGGCGAGAGCCGCGGCAACTCCGACGCCGTTGTCCGTCGCGCCTTCGCTCAGATCCCAGGAGTCCAGGTGGCCGCCGACGACCACCACCTCTTCCGGATGCTCGCGACCCACAATTTCCCCAACCACGTTCGCGCTTTCTACCGGGCCGTCGGTGAACTTGTTCTGGATATTGACGTGAACGCGAACGGTTTTTCCGGCCAGCAGGTAGCGTTCGATCTGGCCCTGGTCTTCGCGCGGGAGCTCCCCAAAAGGAATAGCGAAGTCGGCGGCGAAACCGAGGATACCGGTGTGGGCGAGGCCGAGACCTTCGGGCCTGAACCCGTAATCGCCGGTTAGCACAGCGAGCGCGCCTTCACGATTTGCGGCACGTAGAAATTCCCCTATTTGTCCAAAGATGGTTCCAATGCTGCCCTTCGGCGTGCCCTGCCCCCAGAGGAATACAATTTTGCCGCGATAGGCTTTGGCGTTCTTAATGTCGTGTTCAAGATCAAATACGTTGGCCGTGGCCATCTCCGCATCCACCCCGCCAGCGGGAGTAGAGCCGGTCCAGCCCATGGCTGCGACGGTCAGTTTCCGAGGAGTCGGCGTGAGGATGGAGGCTTCGGCCGGACCACGCGTCCAGCCCTTCCAGACGGAATATTTCTCGGCGTGAACATTTTCAAGGCCGATGGACTTCATTTTCGCCAGGCTCCACTCAATGCTCTTCCGGTCTTGGGATGAGCCGGTGACGCGAGCTCCGATATCGTCGCTGAGCTCGGTGAGGTATTCGAATGCGTGGGAGTCCATCGCGCCGTTCCCGGCTATCTTGACCAGGCCGGACTTGGTGGTGTCGGCCTCCGCGCTCTTTGGTGAGGAATGCTCCTTGGCAAAGCTGCAATTTGCCGCCACCATCATCGCTGCCAGGACCAGGATTCGACTCTTCATTCGGTGCTCTCCGGTAAATTTTATTTGTGCACAAACTTTCACTTTAACACGCTCTTAGACGCGCGCTTTCCAAGAGTGACGCTTGGATGCTGCCTTTGTAGTGGCCGGTCCTTAGACCGGTAACCCGAGCTTAAATCACCTTTGTAGCGGCCGCCGTCTGCGGCGGGCACCTTTAGTGCCCGGCTCGAAACGCGGGAAGAGACGCCACTTTACGCTCGTCCGCAGGGCTCCTAAACTTCCTACGTGAGTTCCCCAATTTCAATCCTGTCCAAATTTTCTTTTTCGTTTGTTCTTCTGTGCGCCGCAGCGCTGGCGCAAGAGCCGACCGCGAAGCCTGCCGACACGGCTCCGCCAAGCGAAAAAGCAACAGTGGCCAGGAACGAAGAAAAGCCCGCCCTCCCCTTCCAGATCCAACTGCTCGAAACGCACATCCGGTTTGAAGCGAACGGGGATTCGCGCAAAGAAGTCCACACAATAGTCAAGATCAACGACCTCGCTGGCGCCCGCCAATTTTCGCGCCTGGGCTTCGATTACAATCGCGCGTTCCAACAGGTGGAAATCCCGCTGGTAAAAATCAGCCACGCCAACGGCGGCACCAGCGAAATTCTCCCAAGCGCAATCACCGATACGCCGAATCCCGCCGTGCAAGAATTCCCCGCCTACCACGACGTGCGCGTGAAATCAGTACGCCTCCTCGGATTGCAAGACGGCGACACAATCGAGTATCGCGTGATCACTACAACGACAAA
>DATLVJ010000769.1:0-4241 GCA_035577585.1 Candidatus Limnocylindrales bacterium | reverse complement strand
TTCCGCTTCCAGCCGTCCGCAAACGGCCACCACCGCGGTATTTGGCCGTCCCTGCAACGCTGCAAGTTTGTGTTTCTCAACCGCCTTGTCCATCTCCGCGGCTTCATCATCCCCAAGATTCAAAACGTAAAGCATCGGCCGCTGCGACAAAAACAAAAACCCGCTGATCGGCCTGCTCTCCTCGGCCGTCAACTCGAGTTCGCGCAAAGGCTTTTCGGCCTCCAGATGCGCCTTGCACTTTTCCAGAACGTTCTTCTCCAGCTCCAGCAGCGGCTCTTTCTTTTTCTTCAGGTCCTTCTCCACCCGCTCCAGTCGCTTCGATATCTGCTCATGGTCCGAAAGAATCAGCTCCAAGTCCAGGTTGGTGGCGTCCCGCAGCGGATCGATGCTCCCCTCCGAGTGCGGCACACTCGGGTCGTCAAACACCCGGATCACGTGTGCAATCGCGTCCACATCCCGCAGCGTCGCCAGGCTCTCGCGCATCCGCTCCTTCTGCACCCCCGGCAAATCCACATATTGCACGGTGGCATAAGTGATCTTCTTCGGGTTGTAGAGCTTCGCGAGTTCTAGCAGTCGCGGCTCCGGCACCTTGGCCACTCCAACATGCGCCGTCTGCCCACCCTTGGCGTCAATATGCGCTTTCGTCAGAATCCGGAAGAGCGTGGTTTTTCCAACCTGCGGCAGTCCAATAATTCCTGTTTGCATAAACTCTGGATTTTAGCACACCCGGCGACGCATTCCCCGCATCACACGTTTGGCCTTCAAACGTCTTTTGCTTACCAACGCGTTTTCACCGTGCTATGGTTTTTCCTCCACCATGACCATCAACACTCCACCAAACAATCTTGCTTTTGAACTTCCCGATGCGATTCGCCACCTCTCCGAACGCGACGAAATCTTGCGCCCCCTCATCTCGGAGCTCGCGCCCTTCCAGATCGACGTCGCCGACGCCCAATCTCCCTACGAGGTGCTCCTCGAATCCATCGTCTATCAATCCATCTCCGGCAAAGCGGCCGCAACCATCTTCGGCCGAATCAAGGCACTGGGCACGGACGCCCGCCCGCCCTCGCCTCCGCAAATGCTCAAGCTCCCCCCAAAAAAATTGCGGAAAGCCGGATTGTCCGGTGCAAAAGTTCTCGCGATGAAAGACCTCGCGCAAAAAGCGCTCAACGGAATCGTGCCGACGCACGACGAGGCGCTGCAACTCTCCGACGACGAATTGGTCGAGCGCCTCGTTTCCGTCCGCGGCATCGGCGCCTGGACCGTCGAAATGTTTCTGATCTTTCGCCTCGGCCGCCCCGACGTTCTTCCCATCCACGACCTCGGCGTAAAAAAAGGCTGGTCTGTCGCCTACGGCAAAAAGCACATGCCCAAACCCAAAGAGTTGCTAAAATTTGGCGAGCGCTGGCGCCCCTACCGCACTGTCGCAAGCTGGTACATGTGGCGCGCTTTCGAACGCGCCGGCTACAAAGTCACGAACAAGATTCGTCCGAAACCCATCCGAAAAAAGAAAAACCGCCAGGTGGAGGCGAACCGCAAACCGCGCAAGCAGCGATAGCTGCCGATTTCTCCTTCAGGCAGTAAACACTTTCAAGGTTTTGTGGTTTCGCGGACCAGCAGGAACATGCCCGCGAGGCCCAGAAGCAGAATAGCCCCTTCGAACGCGACAGACCGGTGATGCAGCCGATTGAACTCCACACGCCGCGGATCCGTCTCTGGCGTGTTCTGCACCGACACCATCTCCTTCTTCAGCCCCTCCATGCGGTTGCTCACCGTAAGTTGCGACCCGGCCGTAAGCACCACCATTATCACCACGCACAGCGCAGCGGGGCTCGCAAAACTTCCAAAATCATGGGTACGCGCCAGCCTCGCAACCAGAAACAACACCCCCAGGAAAATCCCCGCATAATGCAGCCGCGCCAGCGCGAATCCCACCATCATCCCTGCGGCATCTCGATTCCCCAGAATCGCAAACGCCCCCGGCGCCACCACAAAACTCAGAAACGCATCCGCCCCCAACCACAGGCTCAAACTTAGAAACTCAATCGTTCGAAAAAAAGTTGTCACCATGGTTTTCCTTCAAACTGTTCCGAAACCCGGATTGACCGCCAATCGAGCAGTATAGGAAAAGTTCGTCTAGCTCCCAGTCCCCGCGAAGGTGCTTCACCATGGGACACGCGAGAAGCGGAGCACGGAGTCGAAATGGGGATCGCGGCTCAGCACGGGAAGTCCGTGTTGCCGAGACAGCGCGGCAATCCAAACGTCATGGACCGGGATGGGAGTTCCAGACCGCTTGAGTTCCACTCGAATATCTGCGTAGTGTTGGGTGGTAGCTTCGTCAATGTTGAGGACTCGGCAGTCCCGTACGAACTCATCCAACCATTTCTGATACCAATCCCGGCGCCGCGATAGCGCGATACCATAACGGTACTCTCCGATAACCACCACAGGTAGGGCTAATTCTTTAGCAGTCGAGAGCGCTTCAAAAACGCTCATTTGTTCGTCTGCGTAGGCGGAAAGAGCGTTTGTGTCCAGGATCAACGGCGCAATTCCTACTTCCAGAGCTCCGGGTCGATCTGCTCGAAGGCCTCTTCGATGAACTTATCTATGCGCGCAGTCTCTTTGCGCAGGTGTTTCAACTTGCCAAAATGCTTCATCCAGGGTTTTTCATTCCCCGAGACGGGTTCGCCCAGCTTCTGTTCCACCGCTTCCGTGACGAATTGGCGCAAAGGAATGCCCCGTTCGGCGGCCTTGGACTTCGCCCGCCGAAAAACGCTGTCCGGAATCTCCAGGGTGGTCTTCATATAAACCATACTCCCATATTTATGGGAGTCCTGCAATGGCCCCAATCTTGGCAGCAACGCCCGCCCAATCCCTTTTGCGCCTCTCTATCGCTGCTCGTAAATGTACCTTTGAACACAACCTTAGCCCCGCTTTTTGAGGGGGATGCGACCCGGGTGAGAGAATGAGGTGAACCGGTCTCATTCCTTGTTTACTGATTGTTTGGGCGTTCGATGAATGAACCTGCAGCCACTTCGCGGAACCCAACCCGTCAGAATCGGTTCAGGGCGGGTTTGTGGCTCTGCTGGCTCTCTCTTGTGGCACTTCCCCTTGGCTTGCTCGCGATCGGCGGCGGGCCCTGCGCTGGGCCCAGGAATGCTCTTGGGTCGGCTATTCTTCTCTCCGTCGGAATGTTTGGAGTCGGGGGCGGGATCTTCGGAACAGTTAGGATACTTCAAGGAATCAAACAGGCCACGATCCTACTGCGCGTGGCGGGGACATTCTCTATCTCCGTGGCGGTTTTCGCCTCGTTGGTGGGCGGAGCCTACCTTCTCTTCGGATTCGTCTCGCTCTGGTCTTTTCTCCGATACTGAGCCTTTCAAATGTGGTCGCCAAGCCGCAACTTAAGCACATCAGGGAAATCAATGTGTCTGGCCGCGCAATAAAAGATGGCAAAATGGAATGGAATGGTGGGCGATAAAGGATTTGAACCTTTGACCTCTCGCGTGTGAGGCGAGCGCTCTAACCGCTGAGCTAATCGCCCGTCTTTGAACGGGTACCCTTTGCAGGGAAACTTTGTTGCATTCGCTCGAAACGCTTGCGCAACAACGTTCATCTATTTAAGCAGGAACACCTGGGGTTTTCAACCGATGCCGACCGCCACCTCTCACGTGGTCTCACAGCTTCAACGCTCCATCGCCCGCGCCATTTTCGGGAAGGAAGACGTCATCCAGCTTTCCCTGATCACCCTGCTGGCCCGCGGCCACCTGCTGATTGAAGACGTCCCCGGCACCGGCAAAACCACCCTGGCCCAGGCACTTGCCAAGTCTTTCCACTGCACTTTCCAGCGCATTCAATTCACCTCTGACCTGCTTCCCAGCGACGTCCTCGGCGTCAGCGTCTACAATCCCGAATCCCGCGAATTCGAATTCCGGCAAGGACCCATCTTCGCCAACGTCGTTCTCGCCGACGAAATCAATCGCACCACGCCGCGCACCCAATCCGCTCTCCTTGAAGCCATGAACGAAGCCCAGGTCACCGTCGACGGCCGCACCCTGGCTCTCCCTCAACCCTTTCTGGTCATCGCCACGCAGAACCCCGTCGAGCATCACGGCACTTATCCCTTGCCCGAATCCCAGCTCGACCGTTTCCTGATGCGCATCAAGATGGGTTACCCCTCGCACGAAACCGAAAAACAAATCCTCCGCAACCGCGCCACCGACGACCCCATCGAAACCCTC
>DATLVJ010000768.1:0-3358 GCA_035577585.1 Candidatus Limnocylindrales bacterium | reverse complement strand
AAGTTCTATCGAGGATCATGATCGATGGAATGCCAGACGAGAACCGCTTCGTTGAGATTGTCGGCGGGACGATTGCCCGGACTAGAGCTGCCCTCAATGACGTGCATTCGGAAATTGTCATTTTCGGAGAAATGGTTTCCTTGTTGTGGCTGGAAGGTAAGACAGAGGCCGCCATTCGGCTCGAACAACTCTGGAACGAATTGACGAAAGAGCACTCTTTCTCGCTCCGATGTGCTTATCCGATCGCCGATTTTTGCGACGGCAAGAGCGGTCTGCCGCTCATCAGGGTCTGCGCCGAGCACTCGGCCGTTGTCTTCGACCAGAGCGACAAACCTCTTAGAGGTGGCAGGTCTAAGATTGCACTGCAGCGTAGCGAAGAACCCTTTCGGTTGTTCGTGGATGCCGTTCAGGACTACGCCATCTTCATGCTAGACCCGCAGGGCCACATCAGCAGCTGGAACAATGGCGCAGCGCGGATTAAAGGATATGGGGTTTCCGAAATTTTAGGGAAGCACTTCTCCGTCTTTTATCCGGAGGAGGACCGCCGATCGGGCAAGCCGCAGAAAGAACTGGAAATTGCCGCCAGGGAAGGCCGCGTGGAAGATGAAGGATGGCGACTACGCAAAGACGGCTCCCGCTTTTGGGCCAATGTGATCATTACAGCTCTAAGAGATGATGCCGGCAGGCTGGTCGGATTCGGAAAAGTTACGCGCGATTTTACGGGGAAAATAAATGCAGAAGTGGAGTTGCGAAAGGAAATAGAAGAGAGAAAGAAGGCCGAGGAAAAGTTGCAGGATTCGGAAAAGTCGCTCCGCCAACTTTCTTTTCGTCTCTTGCAAACGCAAGACGAGGAGCGGCGGCGTGTTGGCAGAGATCTTCACGATAGTGTGGGCCAATACCTCGCGGCGTTGAAGATGAGGCTGGATTCGCTTCAGTCCTCAGCCAAACGAAATCAGCGAGTCAAAATCAGTGCATTGGCAGAATGCGCCCAACTGGCTGAACAGGCTATCACGGAAGTTCGGACTTTATCTCACTTGCTGTTTCCTCCGCTCCTGGAAGAGTTGGGTTTGAAATCGGCCATACCCTGGTATCTGGAGGGATTTGCTACGCGTAGTGGAATTAAGACCACTGTTGAAATTGCTCCAGACTTTGATCGCGTTGCTCCCGAATTGGAGTTGGCGGTATTTCGGGTCTTGCAAGAGAGCTTGACCAATGTACATCGGCACTCTGGCAGCCCAACAGCGCATGTTCGACTGCAGACAAAGAACCGCGTTGTCATTCTTCAAGTAAAGGACGAGGGGAAGGGAATTCCGCTCAATAATTTGCATGTCCCGGCTCAAGACCGGATGGCGGCACTTGGAGTTGGACTGCGCAGCATGAACGAGCGTTTACGCCAGCTTGGCGGCACCCTGGAGATCTCTTCTTCTCGAAAAGGAACCACGATAAACGCTAGTATACCCATGCCAGAAGGGGAATCAGACCTATCACTAGAAAAATTGGCTCATGAAAATGCTCCATCCAAGTGAAGCCCTGAAATTTATTCAACTGGAAACCGTATAAGCGGGGGCAAGCAGCGCATTATCAGGCAGATGACTGGTAACGTGTGTCCGCATCGGCCCTACCCGATTCAATGTATAGCGTGCATCTATACATCTACATACCATTCCCCTTGGAACGAATCGGTGCGGCTCGCTGGGCAAGGAGGTATCGCTTATGCCGTTACTGCAAATAGTTATGGTTTTAATTGTTGTGGGAGTTCTGCTCTGGTTGGTCAATCGTTTCATACCGATGCAGGGAACGATTAAGTCCATCTTGAACGGCGTTGTCGTCATCGCGGTGGTCTTGTGGCTGCTAAATGTGTTTGGACTTTTCAGTTCGTTCTCTCATATCCGCGTTGGAAGTTAGTTTATGAGGTTTAGAAAAGTTCATGACATCGCGCCGAGCCCCTGGGGCTATCACTCTGTGTGAGTTTTCAAGTGGGATTCGGAAAAGTTACGCGGGAGCATGTTGGGAGACTAAGGGCGCACGACGAGTTGCCCTGCCCAAAAACGATCGTTCGATCTCTCATTCGTCCATTCCACCGAGGTGCCCTCGCGTTACCCCTGCCTTCCTTCGCATGGACGGTGCTCCATCGGCTGGTGCGGTAATTACCGTCAACCGAGCGTACAGGATATTTCTTCAAGCGCATACACAAGTACTCCGATTGTCCGTTTTGCACGAGTGCGCAAGACTGGATATAACGAAACCTCACTCACTCGACCCAGCCCAATTCTTTCATTGGATGTGAGGCGAAAGATAATTCAACTGTCGGATCATCGCAAACGGCCCCTGTCTGACGCGGATGCAGCCGATATGTCGAAAGCAGAATGATCGGAGGGAACGATGGCACGGTACGGAAAATCGGCAGCCAAGTTTGTTAAAAGCGCGATGCGCCGGAGGAAGCACGGAACATTGCGGTCGGGCAGACGCGGCAAAGGTGGTCCGGTAAAAAGCAGGAAACAAGCCATTGCGATCGGCCTTTCCGAAGCCCGGAAAAAGGGCGCGAAGGTTCCCAGGAAAAGATCTAGCTGAAGTCCACATTGGTGCGGACGGCCTCTTTCGAATATCGCGAATCAGTTGGACAATTTCGGTAGCTATATTTGATCATCCCCGGAAGCGTATTTCCGACGCTTCCTGTTTTCCCTTCGGAATGGATCTATTCTGCCTTTCTCCCGCACTCGCCACCCTTGCACTTCGCATTGCCGGCCGCCCGGCATGCCCCTCCACCCTCAGCCAGACCTGCAGATACGGAATAAACCTCAGGGACCTACATGATTGTACGTATGGAAGCGGCAAAGAAGGTTAGAGATCATGCGATATGCGGAGCAGCATTCCGCATTACCTCCTAAAGGAGAAGCGGAGAAACATCCCGAATAATCGGGGACACTCGATTGCGATTTGTTTTTCCTTCCTTTCCAAGCGTACGGCAGGAGTATCTGGTGGCCGCAGGCCCAAACAGACCCGAGAAATGTGCCCATCCGCCCTGCGCCTGTCGCCTGTTATCAGAATCGAGATACTGCAGCGACCAAGGTGACGCAGTAGAGAAGACTCCAGAGATCGTTTGGCATCGTATTCATCCAGATTGCCTGGTCAGGGCTGGCCAGCTATGTGAAAGCCCTCCTGGCGGAACTGCATAGTCTGAGGGATTGACTGTCAAAAACGATTGGGGGGCAATTCCATGGAAACCAAAATGAAAGAGGATAAATCAAAAATAGATGCCTGCCGGAAACTGCTTCTGGCAAAACGGGAGGAATTAATCGACCGCATTTACGCGCATCGGTCGGAGATAACTTCTGTCCCTGCAGAGAATAATCAGGCC
>DATLVJ010000767.1:0-10230 GCA_035577585.1 Candidatus Limnocylindrales bacterium | reverse complement strand
GATGTCCACTTCCTGCACGGGGGACTGATCCATGTAGGAGTATTCCTTGATGGCTTTTACGAGCGTGGAGATGCGGCGGGTGCTGTGAGCGACCTGGCCGATGATGCGCTCCATTTCGAGCATGGTGGCGAAGCGAGTGAGAGCGGTGGGCATGGTGGCGCCGGCGGCGAGGAGGTAGCGTTCGAGATGATCGGGGGTGAGGTTGGCGTCGACGAGAAGCGGGCTGAGCTTCCAGGCTTCGGAAACTTTGTGACCTTCCAACCAGGTGGTGATGGATTCTTCGCGGTCGCTGCGTTCGAGTTGGTCCTTGAAGGCGGGAGGCTGGAGTTCGGCGCGGAGTTCTGTTTCGATTTTGGCGATTGCGGCACAGTTAGCTTCGGAGAGATAAGGGAGAGCGTCGAGGCTGCGGAGGCGGGCGAGACATTCGAGGAGGGCGTCGGAGGCGCGAGCAGCGGCGGCGGCCGGATTGTTGAGTTCATGGGCGAGGCCGGCGGAAAGCTTTCCAAGAGCGGCGAGTTTGTCGAGTTGCTGTTCATTGCGGGTAACTTCGCGGACTCGGTCGGTAAGAAGTCCGACGAGGCGCTTGCCGAGCACGGGCATGCGCTGGAACATTTCCTGGAACAAAGTTGCAGGGAACAAAAGTAGATGGACTGGCTCTTCGGCGCGACCGGTGATAGTGAGCTGGGTCATGCGCGAAAAGGGAAGAAACCCTGTGACGTCACCCTTTTCGACGATGAAGACCGGGCTGTTTGCGCCTTCGGCTTCGCGGCGCGCGAAGATGCGGCCTTCGAGGAAGATCGACATGTACTCCGCCTTCGTGCCTTCTTTGTAGACGACTTCACCAGTGGCGAAGCGAGCTTCCATGCAATTGGAGACAAACCACTCCAGATGTTCCTGTGGAAGGTCAGTGAAGACGGCAATTTTTCGGATTTCGTCGACCAGGCCCGGCAAATCGGTTTGGGCCACCTTGGTAAGCCGCTCGGCGTAGCTCATGACACCTTCGCAAGATACTGGTGAACAAACTGAATGGCAACAGCGCCTTCGCCGACGCCGGAAGCGACGCGCTTGACGGAACCGTGGCGAACATCGCCGACGACGAAGATGCCTGGGACGCTGGATTCGAGCAACGAGGGATCGCGATCGATGCTCCAGCCCGGGGGGCGCTTGCCGTCGCGCATGAGATCGGGGCCGGAGAGAATGAAGCCGCGGGCATCGCGTTGGACGAGGTCGCCGAGCCAGTTGGTGCGCGGCAGTGCGCCAATATAGATGAAGAGACTTTTGGCTGGAACGCGGTCGGTACTCTTGGTAGTGGAGCAGTAGATTGAGATTTCCTCGAGGTGCTGATCGCCGTGGACTTCGGCGACCTGGGTTTGCGGCCAGACTTCGATGTTGGGAGTTTTCTTGATCTGGTCGATGAGGTATTGGGACATGGTGGCGGCGAGGGATTCGCGACGAATGATCATCACGACTTTTTCGGCGTAACTCGCAAAATTGATGGCGGCTTGCCCGGCGGAATTGGCCCCGCCGACAACGTAGACAGTTTCACCTTTGCACGACATGGCTTCGGTGACGCCGCCGCCGTAATAGACGCCCGCGCCACGGAGGCGATCTTCACCGGGGACACCGAGATTACGCCACTGTACGCCCATGGCGAGGAGCAGAGCGTGGCAGGAGACTTTGCTTCCATCGGCCATTTCGATAATGCGATAGGGGCCTTCAATGCGGACGCCGGAAGCTTCCTGTGGAGACAGGATTTCGACGCCGAAGCGGGTGGCCTGGACGACGGCGCGGCGGGCGAGGTCGCGACCGCTGAGGCCGGCGGGAAAGCCAAGATAATTTTCAATACGGGAGCTGAGGCCTGCCTGGCCGCCGGGAGCTTCTCGTTCGATCATGACGGTGCGAAGGCCTTCGGAAGCGCCGTAAACGGCGGCAGCGAGGCCCGCGGGGCCGCCACCGACGATGGCGAGGTCATAAAATTCGACGTCGCTATGGGTGCGCAAGCCGATTTTCCGGGCGATGTCGGCGGTGGTGGGTTCTGAAACTTTTGTGCCGTCGGAAAAGATCATCAGGGGCAGGGTTTCGGGCGCGCCATCGGATTTGTGCAAGGCGGCGGAGAAATCCGTTGTGTTGGACTGTTCGACGTCCAGCCACTGGTAGGGCAGGTGATTTTGCGCGAGGAAGACGCGGAGTTCATAGGCTCTGGGTGACCAGCGGGTGCCGAAAAGCTGGATGCCTTCGTATGGGGCCTGATAGCTAGCCTGGAAATCCGCGAGCAGATCATCGAGCGCGGGATAAAGATTTTGATCAGGGGGATCCCATGGCTTCAGAAGAAAATAATGGACGCGGGCAGAGTTGATGGCTTCGATGGCGGCGTTGGTGTCGGCGTAGGCGGTGAGCAGGGCGCGCTTGGCGTTGGGGAAGAGTTCGGTGGCTTGGGAGAGGAAACCGACGCCATCGAGTTCGGGCATGCGTTGATCAGCGAGGAGAAGTGCGACCGCGTCGTTGCGAGTTTTCAGGCGATTCAAGACGCCGAGCGCTTCGTTGGCGGAGGAAGCGCGCATGACGCGGTAACGCTCGGAGTAACGGCTGCGGAGATCGCGCTCGATGGACTGAAGGACGTCGGGATCGTCGTCAACAGTGAGAATAACTGGCTTGGCCATAATCGGGGTCCCTTTGGGGCTTTGGGCTTAATCGCAAACTGAAACCGAACGTACAACGTAGCACAACGACCGCGACGCACGCGAAGAGCGAAGCTGTACTTGATGGATGCTACTGATGTGACGGCGGTTATATTCCGACTTTGGATGCGGCGGCGAGAGAGAATGATTCAGGGTTTCTTGTAGACGGGGACTAGAAAATAGGCCTGGTAATCGGCGCCGCGAGCTTCGCCTTTGGCTTCGATCTGCCAGTAAGTGGGAGGCGTGTCTGCGAGCGAGGTGGTGAGTTTATCGGCGGGGAGGCGGAACTCGACGGGAATTTCGGCGCCGACGAAATTGGAGAGGCGATCATGGTCGAGGGTGACGATATCTTTGTAAAGTTCGTAGCAGACGACCTGGGAGCGGCGGTTATTCCCGGCGCCGGTGGTGACGTAGCGTTCCTGGACGCAGCGCAGGGTGAAGGAAAGGGAATTGACGGCGGTGAGATGGCGCGGGGCGCGGAGACGGGCGCGCAGAGTGCCGCCGAGGAAATAGGGGAACTCGTCGTAGGCGAGGAAGCTGTTTCCATAGCGAAGCAGGTCGCCCAGCATCTGTGCCCAGCGAACCCAGGCGATCAGGCCAAGCAAGGCAAAGACGCTGGCGATGACCAGGAACGGCCAGGCGCCGCGCTGGGTGTAGCCGACCCAGAAGAAGGGAACGAGAAAGGCGTTCCAGACGAGGGCGCCGGTGAGGCGGCCGAGCATGGCGTTGAAGGCGGAGAAGTTGATGCCTTCCTGGTGCCAGTGAAAATCGCATAGCCAGGGCTGGCCGGGCGTTTCGGCGTTTTTGCGGAGGTAACTTGCCTTGCGGATCATGCCGCGAATTCCGTGGGCGAAAAGGAAAAAGCCGGCGGAGAAAAACATGGCACCGAGGATGGCGATGAGCCAGAGTGGGGCGTGATTGCGCGTCTGGATGACGTTGAAGGCGGCGAGACCGATGAAGACGCCGGCGATCATGAAGGGAAGGCCGAAGAGAGCGGCGGAACCGCCGTCGATGGTAGTGGCGCTTTGAGCGGGATAGTTCGCGAGAGCGGGCGGCAGGCCAGGGCCGCTGCCGAGCATGCGTTGCTCGATGGTGCTGGATGTTTCCGTGGTGGTAGTGATGGTGAAGGTCATGGATTTGCCCCAAGCCAGAGTGCCGGTGGCAAGGGGGCGCCGCAATAGGACTGTGCGAAAGAGATACACTGTACTAGTTGACGGGTGGGCGCGTTTTTCGGAGCGGTCGGCCCTTCCTTCGTCAGGGCAAGCTGGAAGCCGGCCGCTACATTTGGGCGCCGAGTGGCGTGAAATTGTTTGGAGGGTTATGGAGAGTCGGACCGCGAGGAGCGGAGTGAAGATTTTGGGGATTGAGTCGTCGTGTGACGAGACGGCGGCGGCGGTGGTGGTGGACGGGCGGAGAATCTTGTCGAGCGTGGTGGCTTCGCAGATTGATATTCACCGGAAATATGGGGGAGTGGTGCCGGAGCTGGCTTCGCGGGAGCACTTGCGGCAGATTGTGCCGGTGGTGCGAGAGGCGATGGCGGGTGCGGGGTTGAGATTTGAGGAACTGGATGCGATCGGGGTGACGCAGGGACCGGGGCTGGTGGGGTCGCTGCTGGTGGGAATTACTTATGGGAAGACACTGGCGGCGGCGCTGGGAAAGCCGCTGGTGGCAGTGAATCATCTGGAAGGGCATGTGCGCGCGGTGTTTCTGGAGGCCTTTCAGAAAGGGCAGGAGCCGAAGTTGCCGGCGGTGTGTTTGATTGTTTCGGGCGGGCACACTGTTTTGTACGAAGTGAAAGCGGCGAATGAATCGGATAGCGCTGCGTTCGTGTACCGGAAGTTGGGTGGAACTCGCGATGATGCGGCGGGCGAGGCTTACGACAAAGTGGCGAAGCTGTTGGGGCTTGGGTATCCGGGTGGGCCGATTCTGGATCGGCTGGCGGCTGCGGCGGGAAATGCGGCGGCGCCGGTGAAATTTGGGCCGACGAAGACGCGCGGGAACGCGTTGGATTTCAGTTTCAGCGGATTGAAGACCGCGGTGCTTTATCATTTGCGGGAGCATCCGGAGTACAACGAGGGAATTAGGAAAAGGGAAGAGGCACTGCGGGAGGGGCATCGGGCGTTTGCGGAATTGCTGGCGCTGTGCGATGGGGCGACACTGGGATTGGTGCGTGAGTTTCAGAATGCGGTGGTGCGGGACCTGGTGGAGCGAACGATGACGGGGGCGGAAGAATGCGGAGTGGAGACGATTCTGGTTTCGGGCGGAGTGGCGGCGAATAGTCAGTTGCGGGCCAGGTTTGAGGAGCGGGCACGGGGGAAGGGATTGCGGGTATTTTTTCCGGACCGGGCGTTGTCTACGGATAATGCGGCGATGATTGCGGCGGCGGCGTATGCGGGGTTTAGGGAGGGGAAGTTTGCGGATGTGACGTTGAATGCGAAGGCGAGTATGCCGTTGGGGTGAAGAAGGAGGTAGAGGAGGTTAAGGAGGTAAATGAGGTAAATGAGGTAAAGGATTCGGAGATAGGAGCGGTGGTTGTGCTACAGAGGATTTGGGTGGACGAGGTTGGGTGGTAAAAGCGGAAGCAGAGCTTCCGCACTCCAAAAAAGAACGGGCAGCATGGGCTGCCCGTTTGGCGAAACTTTGTTGGGGGAAGGTTACGACTCGAGGCCTTCCTGCATTTGGGGGAACTGGAGTTTAGCTTTGGCCAGGGATTTCACCACGAGTCCTTCGGCGTTTTCCGATGTCAGGTTGCGAGCCGTGGCCATTTCACTGACCAGGAGATACTTGGCGCGCTCCAACATTTTCTTTTCGCGGAAGGAGAGAGGCTTGCTGCGGCTGAGGGAAACGAGACTCTTGAGGACGACGGCGACTTCGAGGAGGGATCCGGTGCGCATGCGCTCCGAATTTTCCTTGAAGCGGTGTTTCCAGTCGTGATGAGAGTTGAGCTTGCCTTTTTCGAGGAAGCCAAGGACTTTGCTTGTGTCGGTGGAGCGGATGACGGAACGAAGACCAACCGTCGCCGCGTTGGATTGAGGAACCATAACCCGCAAACCGCTGACAACTACGCGGATCATGTAATACCTTTCAGTTCTGCCGTTCAACACCCCGTAATTGATCTGCTCGATAACCCCTACGCCGTGGTTCGGATAAACGACTTTGTCGCCAATCTTATAGTCCATAGCTTCGGAAGTCCCCCCTAGGAGATGAAATGAGTTTAGGGTAGTGTGTTGTGAGAGTCAAGATATATCCAGTGGAATGAGGAAGATAGAGAATTGGTTGGACCAATTTGGCACTGAAATTGCTCTGGGGCGGGGCGGTTTTGTGCAGGGTTATTCCCGAGTGACCAAGGAAGCATCGGTATGGATTTGTTAGCGCAGCCGAAGTGATGGGCAACTCCTTTCGTTTGATGGAGTAAGCCAGGGCGGGATGGATGGCGGGAAAGTGCAAGGGACAAGGGGAATGGATTGATTACGCTTGGGATTGATACCTGTGAAGCGAGGGGTAGCGTTGCTGTCCGAAGGGATGGCGCACTGGTGTCGGTGCAAAAGCACGAAAGCGCGGAAGATTATTCATCGTGGCTGCTGCCGGCTGTGGAGCGAGGGCTGATTTCCGTCGGAACTGTAATGCGCGAAGTGGGGTTATTGGCGGTGGCTTCTGGGCCCGGTTCGTTCACAGGGGTCCGTGTGGGACTGACGGCGGTGAAGGCTTGGGCAGAGTTATTCGGGATCCGAGTGGTGGGAGTCTCTAGACTGGAAGCGATGGCGCGGCAAATAGCGGATGCTACGGGATTTGTGGCTGCGAGTTTTGATGCTCAACGCGGGCAGGTATTTGGTGGATTGTTTTATCGCGGAGAGAATCGCGGTTGGAGAATGGTCGAGGAAGAGATGGTGATTGCGCCAGAGGGTTTTGTGGAATGGGTGAAGCAGCGCGCGGGGGATGAGCGCGTCCAGTGGATCAGTTTGGATCCGGGATTGTTCAGTGGAGTGGCGGGCTGGAAGGATAGATTCGCACAGGGCGAACAAATGATTCTTGCGACAGATGGACTGGCCGCAGGGGTTGCGGTGTTGGGAGAAGAGCGAGCGCGAGAGGGGAAGTTCACGGACCCGCTGGCTCTGGATGCGAATTATGTGCGGCGGTCGGACGCGGAGATTTTCTGGAAGGATCCGGCGAGCCATGGGAAGTGAGGGAACGGCGCGGCCTGGGTTTGTGATTCGCGAGTTCGATGCGGTTGCGGATGCGCCGGAAGTGGCGGCGATCCTGCGGGAGGCGAGGGAAGCGGCGAGTTGGTCGGAGGAGGCATTGCGGAACACGCGGTTACTGCTAGGGGTTGTCGCGTTTGTGAGCGAGCGAGGCGGCGCCGTTTCGGGAATCGTGGTGGGAAGGCAAGTGTTGGATGAAGCGGAGATTTTGAATTTGGCGGTAAGGCAGAGCGCGCGACGCCAGGGAGAGGGCCGGGCGCTGGTTCAGCGGTTGCTGCAACAGTTCGTTGAGCGGCAGGTAAGTCGAGTGTTTTTAGAGGTTCGCGAGTCGAATGCAGGGGCGATTGCGTTCTATCGCAAGTTGGGGTTTGGGGCAGTCGGCTCGCGCAAGGACTATTACCGAGATCCGGCCGAGGCGGCGACGGTGATGGAGCGCTCGGTTCCTAAATCCACAGTTTAGTACGAACTCTCTCTTGACTCCGGGAATCCCGGTGCTACTCTGCGCTCATGTAAGATTCACACCCCAGTCACAAATCCACTCTAGAGGAGGAACGCATGGCCACAGCGCAGCGGAGCCCTCGGGACGTAATTGGTGAAACAGACGCCGAGTATCAGCGTCTGGCAGAGCAGCACCGGCAGTATGATGCACAACTTCAGCAACTCTTCCGATCACCCTACCTGAACAGTGAAGACCTCATCGAAGAAATCCGGTTGAAAAAGTTAAAGCTCCACGTGAAGGATGAAATGGAACGCATAGCGGCACGCGTTCACAGTGCGGGCGCTCGACATACGCAGTAACCCGACCGGAAACACGTCCCCGGAAAATTTATCGTAGAATGACCATGGCGCTCCCGCGAGCAGCGATCGCGACGGGGTCGGGGAGACTATGGTCAAAGAAGGGTATTGGTTTGGGATTCCGCCGCTGGTGATTGGCGGAATATTACTGGCGTTCGGAAACACGGTGGGAGTAATTGTTGGAGCGGTGCTGGTTTTTCTGGCGCTTTTTGTTTTCTATTTTTTCCGCAATCCAGATCGAGACATTCCGATGGAGCCGGGAGTAGTGGTGTCTCCGGCTGACGGCCGCGTTGTGGTGGTGAAGGATGAGGAAAACGCGGGGCGTCCAGGGAAGCGGGTGAGTATTTTTCTGGCGATCTGGAATGTGCACGTGAACCGTTCGCCGGCTGCGGGGACGATTACGAAATTGGAATACAAGCCGGGGAAATTTCTGGCGGCTTGGGCGGAGAAGGCTTCGCTGGAAAATGAACAAAATGTCTTCACGCTAGCGAGCGAGCACGGGGAGATCGTTTTCAAGCAGATTGCCGGGTGGGTGGCGCGGCGCGTGGTGGCCTGGAAGAAAACGGGAGATTCCGTGGGGCGCGGGGAGTTGGTGGGGTTGGTGCGATTCGGATCGCGCGTGGATCTTTGGCTGCCGGAGGGCGCGGAGTTGGCGGTGAAGGTGGGCGATAACGTGAAGGGCGGCTCGAGCGTGATTGCGCGGATGCGGATTTAAGGGCAGAAAAGCTAAGGAATCAAGACACGGCGCGTAGTAGAGTGTTGCGGAACACGGGATGGGACATGAACGAACCTGAACAACACGAGATGCCTTTTGTACAGAAGCCCACGCGGCGGGCGCGATTGCGGCGCGGCATATTCCTGATTCCCAGTTTGTTTACGGTGGCGAACCTGCTTTGCGGGTACTACGCATCGATTGCGGCGCTGGTTGGAGGGAAAGAAGATTTTGACCATGCGGCGAAGGCCATCGGGCTGGCGATTCTGTTTGATTCGATGGATGGACGGATCGCGCGGATGACCGGGACGAATACCGAATTTGGGGTGCAGTTTGATTCGCTGGCGGACGTGGTGAGTTTTGGGATTGCGCCGGCGATTCTGGCGTATGCGTGGGGGTTCCGGTATGCGTTTGCGGGGCAGAGTGAGTTTCACCAATTGGGAGAGTTTGCGTGGATCTGCTGCCTGACGTTTCTGATCTGCACGGCGTGGCGGCTGGCGCGGTTTAACGTGAAGGGGATGGAGCCGGGCGGGAACAAGAATTTTGTGGGAATGCCGACGCCCGCGGCGGCGGGAGTGGTGGCCGCGCTGATCCACTCGCGGCACTATTTCGATCCTCTGAACGACAAGAACTGGGCGATTGCGTGGTTTGTGCTGCTGCTGATTCTGGGCGGATTGATGACCAGCACAGTGCGCTACTACAGCTTTAAAGATATTCCGTGGACCCGGAAACAGCCGTCCATCACGATCATCCTGATGTTCCTGCTGGTGGCGACAATCTGGAAATATTCGGAGGCGGCGCTGGTGATCATTGCGGGGACGTACGCGGTGGTGGGAGTGGTGTTGCACGTGGTCAGATTTCTGCGGCGGCGTCCTGCGACCAGGACGGCTTGATTCATGTCTGCTGATCGAAATTCCCAGAGAATTGTGATTGCGGGTGCGTCGTCGCTGCTGGGCGGCGAGCTGAAGACGCTTGTGGAGGAGAGCCGATTTGCCGGTTGGGATTTGCGGCTGGTGGATGAGGAGTACGTGGCGGGGACGCTGACGGAAGCAGGCGGGGAAGCGGCGGTGATTCAGCGAGTGGAAGAGGATACGTTTCGCGGGGCGAAGTATGCGTTTCTGGCGGGGTCGACGGCGTTCGGGAAGATCTGCTTGGGGCCGGCGCGAGAGGCTGGAGCTACGATTATTGATTTTACGCATGCGACGCTTTCGGATCCGGATGCGACGCCGTGGTTTCCGAAGATCGAAGCGCTGACTGGAAAAACAGTGGCGAGGAACGCGAAGACGTTCAGCGTGTTTACGGCGGGCGGGACGGCGGCGGCTAGCCTGGCGCTAGTGCTGCAGAAGTTTGGGATGCAGAGAATGGTAGGCGTAATGTTCCGGCCGGTGTCGGAGACGGGCAGGAACGGGATTGAGGAGTTGGAGACGCAGACTTCGCAGCTGTTGTCGTTCCAGAGTATCGGGAGCGCGGTGTTTGGGACGCAGACGGCGTTTAATTTGTTGCCGCGGTTTGCGGCGGAGAGCAAAGAGAATTTGTTGCGGGAAGAGCTGGAGATACGGGCGGAGGTGTCGGCCGCGGTCGGCGACGTTAGCGAGGATGCGAAGATTTCGCTGAACCTGGTGCATGCGCCGGTGTTTTATGGGATGACGTTCAGCGCCTGCGCGGATTTGGCCGAGGGAGTGGATGCGGCGAAGTTGATTGCGGCTTGCAAGGAAGCGGGTTGGATGGTGGTGGGGGATGCGGAGGCGGGGCCCAGCAACGTTAGTGTGGCGGGCGAGAGCCAGCTGTTTATGAGCGAGCCGCGGGCGGATTTGTCGCGGGCGGGAGCGTGGTGGTTCTGGGGAGC
>DATLVJ010000766.1:0-3315 GCA_035577585.1 Candidatus Limnocylindrales bacterium | reverse complement strand
TCCCTACCGGTGCCAACCTGCTCGCCGCCTCAAATCTCGAATACCGCGTTCCGCTCAGTCACGCCATCGAAGCCGCAACCTTCCTCGACGCCGGCTCCGGTTTCCTCTTTCCCAACTGGCTCGGCCCAACGCGTCCCACTCTAATCCAATCCACCAACGGGTTAATTCACAGCGCCACCGGCTTCGAACTTCGCTGGACTCTCCCCATCCTTGGCGTCCCTGTGCGCGTAAACTACTCCTTCAACATCCTTCGCCTGAACCGCACACTCCTCCAGCCCGACGGCTCAAGCACACGCTTGCACGATCCCCTCGGCGCGTTAGGCTGGGGCCTCGGCCCTCTGTTCTGATCGCCATTTCAATTCTGAATTGTTTCGGTGGGCAACTGCATTGCGCGCAAACCCACTCCTTGCAAAGTAATTTTGCGTTTTTCGGAAGAATAGCGATGACCGCGGTTCGTCCTGATGCAATGCCTGCGGCTCAAGGCGTGTTTACTATCGTCCGACCAATTTCTGCAGGGCTTCGGGGTACCGCGCTCCTTGCACGGCAATCTTTGAAGCCGCGGTTTCAAGTTCCCGGATCTCTTCAGCCGTCAGTACGACGCCAGCAGCTCCGAGGTTCTCTTCGAGTCGGTGCAGCTTGGTCGTGCCAGGGATCGGAACGATCCACGGCTTCTGCGCAAGCAGCCATGCAAGCGCGATCTGGGCCGGTGTCACCCCTTTCTGATGCGCAAACTTGCCAATCAGATCGACCATCGCCTGATTCGCCTTGCGGTTTTCCGGGGAAAACCGGGGAACGGTGTTGCGGAAGTCAGTTTTGTCGAAATGTGTGTCCTCGTTGATTTTGCCGGTGAGGAAGCCCCTTCCCAGCGGACTGAACGGAACGAATCCGATTCCAAGTTCCTCAAGCGTAGGTATCACTTCCGCTTCAGGCTCTCTCCACCAAAGCGAATACTCGCTCTGAAGTGCCGTGACCGGTTGCACTTTGTGTGCGCGGCGGATAGTCTCCACACCTGCCTCCGAAAGTCCGAAGTGCTTCACCTTGCCTTGCTGGATCAGGTCCTTCACCGCTCCCGCCACATCTTCGATTGGCACGTTAGGATCAACCCGATGCTGATAAAACAAGTCGATAACATCGGTCCGAAGGCGCTTCAACGAGGCTTCCGCCACCTCCTTGATGTGCTGCGGCCGGCTGTCCGGCCCCGTTTGCTTACCCGTCTCCGGGTCGAACTTGAATCCAAACTTGGTGGCTATGGCGACCTTTCCACGGACAAGAACGAGGGCTTCACCCACCAGTTCTTCATTTGTGAAGGGGCCGTAGGCTTCGGCGGTGTCGAAGAATGTTACGCCGAGTTCGACCGCCTTCCGAATCAGGGATATCATTTCCTTTTTGTCCGCGGCCGGCCCATACCCAGAACTCATTCCCATGCAGCCGAGCCCGATTGCGGACACTTCCAAATTGCTTTTTCCAAGTTTGCGCTTCTGCATTTGATTCTCCTCGTCTAATTCGATGCTTTCATCCGCAGATTGGAATCAAACTTTCGGTAACTCGTTCAAAAGAAATGGCGGGAACGAATTGTCCTGAACGAAATGAAGCAGGCTCGAACTCACGGATCTCTACCGTGACAGCACAGCGCGAGCCCGGGACTTGCAATGAGGCTAGCCGGCCCGCTTGCTGCTCGCTCGCCGGGGCTTCGGTTTACTCTTGCCCTTGAGACTCTTGAGGTTCAGCGCGACTGCAGCGCGGATGAGATTCTTCAATGACACTTCATCGACCTTCTCGCCTTCGCGGATGTCTATGGCGCGACGGACATTCCCGTCGAGGCTGGAGTTGAATAGACCCGCGGGGTCCTTCAAGGCAGCTCCCTTGGCAAATGTCATCTTGACGACGTTCTTGTACGTCTCTCCCGTGCAGACGATGCCGTCGTGGGACCAGACGGGAGTCCCCATCCACTTCCACTCTTCGACGATCTCAGGGTCTGCCTCGTGGATGATTCCCCGCACTTTCGCGAGCGTCTTCCCGCGCCAGTCCCCAAGTTCCTTGATCCTTCCGTCGATGAATGCAGATGCAGATTCCATCGGGACGCTCTTTTTCATGTATGGCTCCATTCTTCACAAAGCTTTCACGCGGTTGGGGCGGAGTACGATAGCTCAACAAAGCCGTTCTTGTAAGCAACCACGCTCTTCAAATTCCACCTTGCCTCCGCTACCGAATCACCAAACAGCCGCAGTCCGTCACCCAATAGGACTGGCGCTATCGTCAACATGATTTCGTCCACCAAGCCGAGTTCAAGAAATCGCTGGCACAACACAGCGCCACCAACGAGCCAGATATTTCGATAACGAGGGGCAAGTTGCCCGTCAATTAACCCCCTTAGATCCCCCGAATAGAATTCGACGCTCTCCTTTGCCGACGATAATTTCCTTCCGGTCACCACCACGGTCGGAGTGTCGCCATATGGCCACCCCAGCTCTAGGGCGTGTTCATACGTGCGGGAGCCGAGTACGTAACAGTCTATCGTTTTGACGAAAGCCGCTGCTTCTTCTTCCGAAATGGAGACCCCGGCTTCGTAGACGCTTCCATTGTCCTCCAGCCAGGACACACTGTTGTCCTTCTTAGCGATGAAGCCATCCAGACTTGAAACCACGTGCAGGATCACTCTTGATACTTCTTCATTTCCTTCGCCCAGCATAGCTGCTCCTCGTTTTGACCTGATCCTGCGCCTTAATTCGTCCTGAACAGAAGTCGTCGAACAACATGCCCTTTCCACATCCACAATCCAGAAATCAGCAATGCGGGTAAAAAGACATAGCGAATTGACGAAGCGTAGTTTGGAGTGTCCGTCGGCGAATCATAAATGTAACCGAGGATCGGAATACCGCAGAGAATGTGAATCCAGCGAAAAATCGCACGTTTGGTAGCCTCTTTCATAGTGAACTTCTCCTCCAGCGATCGGAAACCCTGGGACTTTCACGGCGCTTGGCCCGCCTTAGGCGGCCAATTGAGCGATTCAATGCCGAACTGCTTGGCGTACTCCTCCTTCAATCGCTGCCAATCGAACTTCATGGCCTCAGGACCAACGATGCGTCCGATGGGATCTCCGTCGAGCAGGTGATCCAGAACATCGAAACAAATGTGCCACCCGGCAGCACCCATTGCGATAAAGCGGTGACCGATGTTGGTCCAGAGCGTGAGCCCTGTGCCCCCCTCAATGGGTTTGAGCTCCCACCGCATCTCAAAGTCACCCCACTTGTACTCAAGCACCCTGGGCGCATCGGCTCGCGTCACTTTTGTCTCGGTCACGCGTGGCGCGGGTGC
>DATLVJ010000765.1:0-2118 GCA_035577585.1 Candidatus Limnocylindrales bacterium | reverse complement strand
AACGTGCCGATCATCGGCGATTTTCACTACAACGGACACGTGCTGCTGACGAAGTATCCGGAGTGCGCGGCGGCGCTGGACAAATACCGGATTAATCCGGGCAACGTTGGCGCGGGGCAGCGGCGCGACGAACAGTTTTCGACGATTTGCAAAGTGGCGGTGGACCACGGGAAGCCGGTGCGCATCGGCGTGAATGGCGGCTCGCTGAATCAAGAGCTGGTGATGCGCAAGATGCAGGAAAATACGGACAAGAACCTGGGGAAGGAAAGCGAAGAGATTATCAACGATTGCATGGTGCTTTCGGCGCTGCAGTCAACGGAACTGGCGCTGGAGAGCGGGTTGCGCAACGACCAGATTATTATTTCGTGCAAAACTTCGCGGCCTCGGGATTTGATTACCGTGTACCGGGATTTGTCTGGGAAGACGCAACAGCCGCTGCACCTGGGATTGACCGAAGCGGGCATGGGGATGAAGGGGCTGGTGTGGTCGTCGGCGTCGCTGGGCGTGCTGCTGGCCGATGGGATTGGCGATACGATCCGGATTTCATTGACGCCGAAGCCGGGCGGCGACAGGCGCGAGGAAGTGTATGCGTGCTGCGAATTGCTGCAGGCATTGGGGCTGCGTTCGTTTTCGCCGAGCGTGACGGCGTGCCCGGGGTGCGGGCGGACGACGAGCACGACATTCCAGGAATTGGCGGAGCGCACGCAGGATTACATTCGCGAGATGATGCCGACGTGGAAGACGCAGTTCGACGGCGTGGAGACAATGACGCTGGCGGTGATGGGCTGCATCGTGAATGGTCCGGGAGAATCGAAGGCCGCGAATATCGGCATCAGCTTGCCGGGAACGGGCGAAGCGCCGCGGTGCCCGGTGTACATTGATGGGCAGAAGGCGATGACGCTCGAAGGCACTTATGATGAGCTGGCCGTCGCATTCAAGAAGCTGCTGGACGATTACGTGAGCACGAAGTATCCGCGGAAGACCGCGGAAGTGGTTAGGCGGTAAGGAAATCGACGGCCGAATGCCCTGTTGTATCGTAGAATCTTACGAGGCTCCGATAATGCCAGATCAAACGATTACGATCCCTCTCGATGCGCAAACGGCACGTGCCTATAGCTCTGCCTCTCCGGAAGAGAAAAAGAAGATTGAGGCCCTGCTGAGCGTCTGGCTTCGGGCGCTCACTGCAGGTCAATATCCATCCCTGCAGCAAGTGCTAGACGAGATAGGGCGCAAAGCCGAGGCTAATGGACTCACACCAGAGATCCTGGATTCCTTGTTAAAAGGCGCGTAATTGCGATTTGTGTTCGACACAAACGTTCTTGTGAGCGCTTCGCTGCTTCCAAACTCGAAACCACGCAAAGCTCTGGATCTCGCACTAAATCAAGGGAAGCTTTTGCTCTCCCTTGCGGCACTTGCCGAGCTCTGCGAGGTTTTGAGCAGAAAACGGTTTCGGCGATATATCAATGAGGAAGACATCCGCACCTTCATTGCCGTGCTGACGCGTGAAGCCGAGTGGGTCGATGTCGATGTACGGATCGCAGCCTGTCGTGATCCCAAAGACGACAAGTTCCTGGAGCTTGCGGTGATCGGCGAGGCGACCTACATCATCAGCGGTGACTTTGATCTTCTTGCGCTGACGCCTTTTCGGGGAATCCCAATCATCACCGCGCAGGCGTTTTTGGAGCGTTAAGCAACGAGCCAGGGTTTCACGAGGTCCGTGCTAAAATTCCATTTTGCTCAGCGAGCGGCTGCGCGCTGAAAGGACAATCATGAAAATAAGTCGGGAAGATGTGTTGCGGGTGGCGGAACTGGCCTACCTGGATTTGACGGAGGCGGAGCTGGAGACTTACCGCGCGCAGGTGGATGAGATTCTGGAGTACATCGGGAAGCTGAACGAGCTGGATACGGCGAATGTGGAGCCGATGGCTCAGGTATTGGCGGACGACCAGACGGCGGACGCGACTTTGCGGGAAGATGTGGTGGTGCCGTGTGCGGTGGCTGGGGATATTTTGAAGCAGGCGCCGGACCCGGAGGCGCCGTATTTTAGGGTGCCTAAGGTCATTGAGAGGTAGAGGCGAGTGGCGAGGAAAAGAGGGGAAACGGAAAAATTGAGACAAG
>DATLVJ010000764.1:0-8113 GCA_035577585.1 Candidatus Limnocylindrales bacterium | reverse complement strand
TTTTTCCCTGCCTCCGCTCGACGACCACAACGAAGCCCGATAGTTCAGGTCATAGGAGACGATTGTTCCGGCGCGTTTTGCCGCTTCCATCGCTTCCCGCGCCACAATTGGGGTCGTTTCCGAGAGCGCGCAGAAAATCCCTCCCGTGTGAAACCATCGCGCTCCCTGCTCCGAAAAAATCTTCTCCCAATTTATTTCTCCCGGCTTTATCTGCGCCACCGCGGTGTGTCCGCGGTCAGAGCAACCCAGCGCCGCCCGCACCCCGAACCCGCGCTCCGTGAAGTTCAATCCATTCCGGACCGTCCGGCCCACGCCGTCGTACTTGACCCAGCGCAGGTGCTCCAGATTCACGCCTCCCTGCAACATCAAGTCCTCAATTAATCGTCCGACGGGATTATCGGCCAGCGCTGTGACGATCGCGGTCTCCATTCCGAAGCACCGCCGCAGTCCGCGGGCCACGTTGTACTCTCCGCCGCCTTCCCAGGCTCGAAATTCGCGCGCCGTGGAAATCCGCATGTCGCCGGGATCCAGTCGCAGCATCACCTCGCCCAGGCTGACCAGGTCCCACTTGCAATTTTCCTTTCCTTTGATTTTCATGCTTCGATCCGATCCCCCATCAGACCGCCTCTTTCGCGATTGGGGTCAACCTCCGCTCCGGATGAACCAACAGCCACGCCATCGCGCCCGCAACGCTCAATACCCCCGCAACCAGAAAAGAGGAGGTCCAACCGTATTCCTGCGCAATCACCGGCGTAAGCGACGCGGTCAACGCTCCGCCGAACTGTCCTCCCATGTTCATGAATCCGGACGCCGAGCCCGCGCTTTCCCCGGCAATATCCGCGGTCACCGACCAGTACGAACTTTGCGAGAGATACAGCGCGCCCGCGCCACCGGAAAGCACGATGCCCGCCACCGAGGCGCTTGCCGCGCGTGAACCCACCACCAAAAACACCGCGGCCAGCAGCAGCGCCACAAACGCAACTCCGCAGCGTCCCACGCGTTTGCCATAAGCACGCGAGAGCGCGTCATTGATCGCTCCCCCGCACAAACTGCACGCAACGATGGCCAGCGGAGGAAGCGTGCTATAGAACGCGCTGGCCTTTAAATCCAACCCGCGCACTTTGGCCAGATAAATGTAGAACCAGCTGAAGAAAATCCAGGCCACGTAACCGAAACAAAAGTAGCTTGCCGTGACCGCCAGAATGCTCTTGCTGGTCAGAATGCTCCGCCAGGAAATGTGAACCGAAGAGCCGGCTTTATCCATCGGCGCGGAAATATTCGTGCTCGACCCCACCAGAGCGTTAGCCGCGCGGTCCTTCTGGATAAAACTGATTTCCGCCGAATTCACGAACGGATGGCCTTCGGGCTTGTCTCGCGCGATCAGGTACCACACGATTCCCGCAAGCAATCCGATCAGTGCGCAAATCCAAAATGACGAGCGCCAACCGTAATGCACCATCACGTAACTCACAAAAACGGGCGCCATTCCCGCTCCCGCCCCAACCCCCGCAAAGATCAATCCGTTCGCTTTGCCTCGTTCTTGCGAAGGGATCCATTGCGACACGAACTGGTTCGACGAGGGATAAATAATCGCTTCTCCCGCTCCCAGAAGAAATCTCACCAGAATAAAGAAAAACACGGCGCCCCAGACTTTCGTCGGCAGCGAAGCCGTCAGCGCCGTGAAGATTCCCCACCACAAAACTCCAACCGTAAGCACTCGCCGCGGTCCGAACCGGTCCACCAGCCATCCCCCGGGCGTTTGAAACAATGCGTAGCCCAGCAGAAACGCCGTGAACACCCAGCCCAGCCGCACCTGGCTCAGGTGGTATTCTTCCGCCAGCGAACTCCCCGCAATCGCGATATTCACCCGGTCCAGGTAGGAAATTCCGCTCAGCACAAACAGCCAGAACACCAGCAGCCAGCGGACCCGGCTCGCTCCGTCCCCGCTCATGAATGCCACCGAGCAGATACCCGGCGCTTATTCCGTCCCTTGGTGATCAAAAAGTCCTCGTTTGCGTGAAAGCGTCCATTCGTCAGGCGGCGTGTGCCTTCAATACCGCCGCCACCGCGTTGGCTATGATCCTGTCCTCACCGGGTTGCAGCATGAAGGAGTTCAGCGAGAGGACTTCGCCCTCTTCCCCCGTGCTCAAAACAATCGCGGGTTTGCCCTTGCGCAGTGCTGCGTTGATCTCCTTCGGGGTTGCGGAAATTCTTTTATCCCACCGGATTTCCATGTGCGGAACGTGATTGGCGATGTCCGGAACAAAGAATTTCGTCGTAACGCCCGGCACTTTCGAAACCTCGCTCGAAACCACCTCCAGCCGATGCTGCCATTCCTTGTTCAGCGCTTCGTGATCTTCCTGCAGGTAGCACTCCAGCGCTTTCACCATGCCGACGATTTCCTCTTTCCCCACCTTTTGGCTCCGGCCAAGCGTGTCTTCATGCGGGCTGTTGTTCAGCAGCGCGTAGCTCACCAGGTCTTTTCGTCCCACCAGCAGCCCCGCGCATTGCGGCCCCCGAATCGCCTTGCCGCCGCTGAACGCGATCAGGTCGTAGCCCATCGTGGCGTAGTCCCAAAGGTGCGACACAGGTGGAGTGTCCGCCGCCGCATCAATAAACGTGGGCACCCTGTATTCCTTTCCGAATTTCGCCCACTCCTCCACCTTGATCTGCCCCGCCGCATTCGCAAAATTGGTAAAATGCATCATCGCCGTTTTTTCGTTCACGGCCTTTCGCAAATCGTCGCGGTCCACAACTTCCACCAGCCGGATCCCAGTCGCGCGCAACTGATGATCAAACGCATTGCGGTGCGATTTTTGTATGATCACTTCAGACTTCATCCCCGTCAGGTCGGGAAGCTGCCGGATGAACTGCGGATTGTCCTTCGTCAGGATTCCCGCCAGCCCCGAAAGCATCGCTGCCGCGGCTCCCGAAGTTACCAGCGCCGAATAATCCGCCGGCAGCTTCAACATCTCCGCGATCCGTTTTCCGGCGGCCACCTCAAGTTCCGGAATGTTGACGAAATGCTGCCCGGCCAGGGCCATCACAGACTCCACCTCCGGCCGCATCAGGGATCCGCCCAGCATAGTCATGGTTCCCTGGCCATTGATTACGGTCGTGACGCCCAACTCTTCATAAACGTTTCCCGTCTGGCCAAAACCCTTCACCGCACCGTCTATCACTGGACTGGACGCGTTCGAGGCCGGCAGTTTTCTCGCGCCCAGAATCATCGCCGTCAACGAACTAATCCCCGTCATGAATCCGCGGCGGGTCCACTTCGCGCTGATGTTCATCGTTTCTCCTCGTCCCGTTATTTGCGAACCACTGCGGCCGTGCAGTTGATTTCCACCAGCGATTGACCGGGCAACGCGGCAACGGCAACCGTTGTGCGTGCCGGCCCTCCATTCGGGAAATAAGTCTTGAACACTTTGTTCATCCCGTCGTAGTCCTCGATCTTGGTCAGATAAACGGTCAGCTGCAGGATGCTGTCCATCGCCCCGCCGCCCGTTTCCACCAGCGTCTTTACGTTGTCCATCACCTTCTGCGTGTGCGTCTCGATGTCAAACGCAAATTTCCCTTCGGGATCATGCGAATGCGCGCCCTGCCCCGCGATGTAGATCACCCCGTTGTGAATGATCAGCGGCGTGATGAATCCTGTCCCCGCGGGTTTACCTTCATAATTCAACTTCTGAACCCCGCTGGGAGCCTGCGCGGCGGCCGGAGTCGACCCGGAAAACAAACTGGCAAAGCCGGTGCCTGCCAGCAGCGAAGCGAACCTCGTTGCGAAACCTCTGCGATTGCTGAGTGTTGAAGACACAATACCCTCCTGAATGAACTTGGACTTCGATTCACAAACGAAAACAGAAAACGTCGCTTCCTGCGGCGATGACGTCCTGTTGATTTCCATTCACCGAGAAGCGCATGGGCGAGGCGGTGATGTTTTGGCCGGTGGAAAAATGCCACAGTGGAGCTCCCGTCCCGGCATCCACCGCTTCGAACGACTCGGCGTCGTCTCCAAAAAAAACCAGGCCGCCCGCCGTCGTCATCGTTCCGGCGCTCGAGTGTCCGGAACCCACCTGCGGATATTTCCACGCCGCCTTGGCGGTTGTAACGTCGTACGCCACCAGGATTTTTTTGCTCGTGTCGCCCGGGCTCCGCTTCGCGCCCGTCGCGTAGTACATCTGCCCGGGAACGAATTTTTGTTTGCCGCGAAAATAAATGCTGCAATTCTCCGACGCCAGAAAATAAAAGAGGCCGGTCGAAGGATTATAGGAAGGCGCGTACCAGTTCGTCGCGCCCGAAAATCCCGGGCAAACGCGGGTGCCTTTCTCCGTCGGCACAACTCCGGTAAGCACAGGCCGCCCGTTCCTGTCGATCCCTTTGGCCCAATTCAATTTTTCCGCGAACGGAACCGCCGCCAGGAATTTTCCATCCGCGCGATCCAAAACGTAGAAATACCCGTTGCGGTTTGCTTCGACCAGCAGTTTCCGCGCCTTCCCCTGGTATTCCGCATCAACCAGAACAGGAGTCTCCGTCGCGTCGTAGTCGTACAAGTCATGCGGTGTGAATTGGAAATGCCACTTCAGCTTTCCCGTGTCCGGATCCAGGGCCACGACGCAATCCGTGTAAAGATCATCCCCGGGCCGCGTATCTCCGTTGAAATCCGGCGCGGGATTGCTGGTTCCCCAAAAAAGTGTATTCAATTCCGGGTCGAACGTACCCGGCATCCAGGTAGTGCCGCCGCCGAGCAGGTACGCTTTCCCCGGCCAACTCTCCGATCCCGGCTCACCCGGACCCGGTATGGTCCAAAACCGCCAGGCCAGCTTTCCAGACTCCGCATCGTATGCCGAAACAAACCCCCGAACGCCGTCATCCCCGCCGGAGGTCCCCACGATCAATTTGTCCTTCACCAACAACGGAGCGCTCGTCGCGCCATAGTTTCTATTCCCATCCGTGTAAGCAACATCCCAGATCAAATTGCCGGAGCGCGCATCCAGGCACAGCAAGTGGGCATTGTCCGTCTCCATGTACACGCGCGAATGCCAGATCGCCACGCCGCGGTTGTGATGCTCCGCGGCATCGTCGATTAATCCCTGCGTCACAGGCCGGGCGTAGTGCCACACGATTCGTCCCGTTTGGGCATCCAGCGCATACGCGTCGTTCGCCGAGGTCACGAACATTACGCCTTCGTACACCACGGGCGTTACTTCCAGCGCGCTTGAATTCGGCGAATGAAACACCCAGCTCACCCGCAGTTGGCCCACATTATTTTTGTTGATCTGATCCAGGGAACTGAACCGTCTCCCGGTGTAGTCTCCGTTGTAGGAGAGCCAGTTCGCGCCGATTGGTTGGGACAGCAATTTTTCCGGCGCAAGATCCATCTTCGCCGCGCCCGAATTTTGCTCGGACGGTGCAAGGTTTCCCGGCAACGCCAGGCACCCGGCCAGCACCGCCTCCGCAAGGAAGTACCCTCTCCGGCTCATGAACCCTTCACGCCTCCGCATTCGTACTTCGGGCATTCCTCATTCGATCGAGATACTTCGATTACTTCGCGGCAATCTTTCGGCGCGAAACGGGACGCTCTCTTCGCACTTTCCGCTCCGCCCGCACACTCGCCCGCTCCGCAGCCACCGGACGGTACTTCGCCCCTTGATACCCAAGCTCTTGCGATATTTTTATTCCGGCATCGCGCACCAGCGGCGCAATTTCGCGCAAACGGTTTGTGGACATCCGCACAGCCGGCCCGGTCACGCTCAAGCTGGCGTTCACCGCGCCCGTCTGGTCCCAGATCGGCGCTGCAATGCAGCGGATATGTGGCTCGTGTTCCTCCAGGTCGCAGGCAAACCCGTCTTTTCTCACTCTCATCAGTTGCGTGTGCAGTTCCTGAATGCTCCCCACCGTATTCTCTGTGAACCGGCGCAACTCCAGCTCATTCACCACCCGCTCCTGCTCCTCCGGCTCCAGATACGCCAGCATCACCTTGCCCACCGCTGTGCAGTAAAGCGGCACGCTGGCTCCAATCCGAGAGTGAATCCGCAGCGGCTCGGGTGATTCCATCTTCTCGATATACACGGCCGTCAACTTGTGCCTGACCGTAAGGTGAACCGTCTCCCGCGTGCTCCGGTTCAACTGCTCCAGGTGAGCGAAGCTCGCCTTTCGAACATCCAGCTGTTCTCGAGCTGCCTGTCCAAGCGATACACAAGCCACACCCAGGTGATAGTTGTTCAGCTCATCCTTCGCCAGGAACCCTCCCGCTTCCAAATTGACCAGGAAGCGGTGGACTGTGCTCACCGGCAGTGCCGAAAGCTTCGCAATCTCGGAGGCGGGGAGCCCTCGCCCGGACTGCCCCATCAGTTGCAGCATCCGCAGGCCGCGTTGAAGGGAGGTGATGTTGTATTCCCGCTTTTGCACGCTCATGAAAAAGGGCCCGCCCGGTGAAAAATGAAAATCGAATTCACTGCATGAAAACATATACTACAGTCGCCAAAGAGAATCCAGTCTCAATTCCCCTGTCCCCAAGCTCACAGCCGCTTACAGCCTGCCCAACTGCTTCACACCTTCCATGATCGACCGCGCCTTCTCAATGATCGGGTACATGGAGTGCTCCTTGAAGTCCAGTTGCTGCGCCAGGGCCAGTACCTTCTCCGCCGACTCGCGTGGCACAACCGCCACCCCGTCTGCGTCAGCCACCACGATGTCGCCGGGTTTCACCGTAACCCCGTCGCACT
The DNA here is from genome assembly GCA_035577585.1 of Candidatus Limnocylindrales bacterium. Taxonomy (GTDB): domain Bacteria; phylum Acidobacteriota; class Terriglobia; order Acidiferrales; family UBA7541; genus Acidiferrum. The sequence continues at coordinate 1,385 of DATLVJ010000764.1, read as the reverse complement.
GAATCGCCACATTCGCGCCCGCAAACCGGTAGTGATGCACAGACGTGGACGGCACAATCCCTGTGGCGAACACCGGAAACCCGATTTTCCCCAAATACGCCACATCCCTCACCCCGCCGTCGATCACTGCACCCGAAAAATTCCGCGCAGACATCGCCGTTCCCATCAACCCGCCCATTCCTGCGATGTCGGCTCCGTCGTCGACCTGCATCACGTACACCGAATTCTTCGCCCCTTCGTCAATCGCGGCAAGCATCCCATTCAGCGCCGTGGAATCGTCATTTTCCTCTCGCTTCAGATGTACCGTCAGCGCAAACCCCGCGAATTTGCTCGGGAAAATCGGCCGCATCCGGTGCGTCATGTATAACTTCTTCCCAAGCATCTGTTCCATTGCGTCGGAGACCGAAGCCACCTCCACGTGCCGGTACGCCTCGATCAGGGTGGCATCGTCCTTTTTTGGGGAGTCCTGCACGGCCTCGGCTCGCGCCCTTTTGCTCAAAAAAACTCCGCCGGCAATCACAAAAATCGAGACTGCAATTACCAGCAACGCCCGGCCTGCGGTTCGCCTCGGATTCACGAACGGTTTCATGGTTTCTTCCTTTGTACTCCGCGCTTCGATAAGGCATTTTCCCGAAATCAGCTGAAATTCTCCGCTCTGGTTGCCGGAATTTGGCCGCGGTTAAGAATCTCCATCCGGCGGCTTTCCCCAGAAAATGGTTGACACATCCCGTGCGGCTGGGCTATTTGCTTACGCACCCGGAGAATTCTTATCATTAGAGCGCGGGTTTCACCAGTTGAAAATCATGTTTCCTCGCGCTGATGCCGGGTTTCAGTCGATATGTCAGCTTGGCCCCGTCTTTTTTTCGTACTCATGGGCCTCCCTCGAGGGTTTTCGAATGTCCGTCGCTAGACCCACTATTCATTTCACCGATGCCCCTCTCTCCCGAATCCCGCGCCAACTCACCCGCCTTTTCGTGATTACTCTATTCGCGATCTGTGTCTTTCTCCCTGCTGGCTCGCCGCAAGATGCACAGAAATCTCCGGTGAAACGTCCGCCGCGCTCCGTTTCAACTTCCGCAGGTCAACAAATCTTCGACTCCACCTGTGCGTCCTGCCACGGATTGGATGGCAGAGGCGGCGAGCGCGCCCCAGACATCGCCACCCGCCCGGAGATCACCCATCGCACGGACCAGGATCTCTTAAAGATTTTTCGCGCAGGCATTCCCGAGAAAGGCATGCCCCCTTTTGCCGCGCTCGGGTCCGCTAAACTTTCCGCTTTATTGAGTTACGTACGTTCCCTGCAGGGGAAGGGAACTGCCGCGCCCGTTGTGGGCAATACCGAAAGGGGCGAGGAACTCTATTGGGGCAAAGCCGGTTGCTCGGAG
>DATLVJ010000763.1:0-6502 GCA_035577585.1 Candidatus Limnocylindrales bacterium | reverse complement strand
ACCAGCGCGGACACGCCGGAGGTGATATGCACAACGGTGCCGCCGGCAAAATCGAGAGTGGGATATTTTCCGCCCAGAGAGGCGTTGAGGACGCCGCCCTTGCCCCAGACCATGTGGGCCATCGGCGCATAGACGAGCAGGAACCACAGGGTCATGAATAGAATCGTGCCGGAGAATTTCATGCGTTCGGCGGTCGCGCCGGTAATCAGCGCGGGGGTAATCACGGCGAACATCAGTTGGTAGATCATGAAGGTGAGTTGAGGGATGGTGGCGGCGTAATCGGCGTTTGGCATCACGCCAACGCCGCGCAGCATCGCGAACTGAAAGTTCCCGATGACCGGCCCGCTGCCGCCGAAGCACAGGCTGTAGCCCACCAACGCCCACAGGACAGTGATCAGCGCCATCAGCGCGAAGCTTTGCATCATGATGGCCAGCACGTTTTTGTGACGAACCAGGCCGCCGTAAAAAAGTGCCAGGCCCGGACCCGTCATCATCAGCACCAGGGCGGCGCAGACCAGCATCCAGGCGTTATCGGCGTTGGATTGCGCTGCGGTCACTCTCTGGTCCAATTGGTTCAGCTTGTCGGCGACAGCATTTGCGGAATCACGGAGGGTAGCGGAAGTCGCGGCGGTGGGCGAAGATGCGGTGGGGGTCTGCTGCGCGCGAATGGGAAGGGAGCTGAGGACCAGGGTCAAGACGCAACAACACAAAATGCCCATGCGCTTCATCGATAGGTTCTCCGGAGCGAAAGGTAGCAGCCCGCCCATTGCAGGATCAACCGCTGATTGTTTCTGGGAATGTTCACTGGACCGCCCAGATTATACGCATGGCGATTGGATGGCTGTGCTTGAAATTTAGCTGGAAAAGATTTGTTTTTCGGATGCTTGGCCGGCCAATACTTTCCTTTTTATTTCGCCTGCGAAGCGGTCGGCGTCGCGGGTGGGGCGGGGTATGCGGTAGCCGTCGGTCACGGCGACGGTCAGGCGGATCGCGGTTTCGAGGCTGATGCGGTGGCCCTGCGAAACGTAAATGGGCTTCACCCTCGCGCGCGTCCGAACTACGGCTCCGATTCGCTCGCCGCCTGCTCTTTCGTCGAGCAGAGGCGTCCAGCTCCCCGCCTTTTGTGGCAACGATTTGTGCGTTCCGATCAGCAGGCTTTTGGCGCATCCGATTGTGGGAAGGTCCAGTACCACGCCTAAGTGTGAGGCTAGCCCCAGCCGGCGCGGGTGGGCGTAGCCTTGAGCGTCGCAGAAGAGCAAGTCTGGCAAGGTTTTCAATTTCCTCAGGGCAGCGAGCAGCACCGGAATTTCCCGGAAGCTCAACAAACCCGGAACGTAAGGAAATTCCAAAGGCCTGATCGCGTAAACGCGTTCTAGCTCTTCCATTTCGGGAAATCGGTACATCACTACGCAGCCGATGGCCCGATTGGCTTCTCGTAGACGGTTCCAACCGCCCACGGGCTTTTTCAGTGCTTGCGATCCGGTGAGAACAAACGAGGCATCCAGGCCAGCCACGGTCCGGATTTCGCCGAAGTCGTCCTCGGCGATCCAGTGGGTCCGCAGCTCTTCCTGGATTTTGCACGCCTCGGTGGGAGACACATCCCAGCGGTGCTTGCGAACAACCCCAATAGGCTTGTCCTTCATCCTTATCATCGTATAATGCAAAAGCCGCCGGCACCCGGATGCCCTGCGGCCGCCCCGGTAACTCTGCAAAAGTGAAGTAAGGAATACTGCGATGACTCTGCATCCACCACTGGAAATTTCTTCGCGCGCCGCCGACGGTATTCATTACGTGGATGTGCAGGGACGCCTGACCATCGGGGATCCCAGCGAGCACCTGAGCACTTTCATGCATAAGCTGGTGGCCGAGGGCGCGCGCAAGGTGATCGTCAATCTGAACGAAATTCCGCAGATTGACAGCTCCGGCATCTCCGCAATCGTGAAGCTCTCCATTTCGCTCGCCCGCCAGGGCGGTGGGTTGCACCTGGTCTGCGGCGAAGGCCGCGTCCGCGACGCCCTCACCGTCACGCGCCTGGTCGAAGCCATCCCCACCTACGAAAACGAAGCCGCCGCCCGCGCCAGCTTTTGATTCATGCTAGAATCTGCGGCATGCGAGGATTGTCTTCAAGGCGAATAAACTGGTGTGTACTTCTCTTGGCCACCAGCCTGGTTGTACCGATTCGCGCACAGACCCCGCAGAAACCCGATGACTCTGGGGCGAAAAGTTCCGGCGCCGCGGATGAGAAAACGATAGTTCCCGGCAAGGATGGAACCACGCTGCCGTCCTGCTATTACATGCCCCGCCCTCCATACACAAAAGAAGCAAGAGACGCAAAATTTGAAGGGACGGTCCTAGTGCAGGGAGTAGTTACCCTCGACGAGAGAGTTACGAATTTGCGAATCGTGAAATCGCCGGGTCTCGGCCTGGACGAGTCGGTGATTAAAACGATGAAAAAATGGAAGTGTTCACCCGCGATCGGCCCAAATGGAAAACCTGTTGCTGCACTGGTGCCTTTTGAAATTACATTTCGATTGAGATAAGGAAACTAGCCGCCCTTTTTGAGTTCGGCGAGGACCATTTTGGCGAGTTCTTTGAGCGTTTCGAAGACGCCGCTGCCGTTGATAGCGATTCCTTCGATGATCGGTTCGCCCTTTTTCTGCAACTGCTTTTTCAACTCATCCACCGTCATGGCGTTCGGCAGGTCGCGTTTGTTCAGTTGCAGCACGTAGGGAATCGTGTCGAAATTCAGGTTGTGCTCTTTCAGGTGCTCCTGCAGGTTTTCCATGGTCTCGAAATTCGCGTCCAGGCGTTCTTCCTGCGAATCGGCCACGAACACCACCCCGTCCGCGCCTTTCAGGATCAGTTTGCGGCTGGCCTCGTAGAACACCTGCCCGGGTACGGTGTAGAGGTGAAAGCGCGTCTTGAACCCGCGCACGGTCCCAAGATCGAGGGGGAGAAAGTCGAAGAACAGGGTACGATCGGTCTCCGTAGCGAGCGAGACCATCTTGCCTTTCAGGTTCTGGCCCGTGTGGTCGTAGATCCACTGCAGGTTGGCGGTCTTTCCGCCCAGACCTGGACCGTAGTACACGAGCTTGCAATTAATTTCGCGCGCAGGAAAGTTTATGAAAGGCACGAGTCGTTAGCCTGACTTACATCTCAAACTTATAGCATACGCCTGCAGGGCAGGCCAGCACTCCGCCATGCTCCCGCTGTTGGAATTGACTGTTACCAGTGTCGTGGAGAAGCGCCATTTTCTAAAAGGTTATTTTCAAACTGTGCTCCCGTTCGGTTAAGGCTATCGAACACGGCACGAGCTACGGAGGTTGTGGAACTTTCGCCTGCATTGACGTGTGGCAAAGCCTCTGCTAGCATTCGCGCCATGGCGAAAGTGCAGAAAACCTCTTCCGGTTCGTCCGGGCGATCCAAGGCCTCCTCCAAGAGCAGTTCTAAATCCAAGAAAAAGAACGCTTTACCAGCGCCTCCCCCGCAGAGAGGGGGCGTCGAAATGGTGGATCCGCTGGTTCGGGCGCAGATGAAGCTCTACGAAGAAGCCATGGGATTGTTTCACCAGCAAAAATTTCAGCGGTCGAAACAGGAGCTGGAAAAGGTTTTGCAAGGTCCCAGCAGGGAACTTGCGGACCGCGCGCGCACCCATTTGCGCATTGTCGAACAGCGCATGAAACCTTCGTCCGAGCAGAATCCGAAATCGCCGGAAGAGCATTATCAGCGCGGCGTGGCCATGATGAACCTGGGCCGGTGGGACGAGGCGCGTGAAAGCCTGGAGAAAGCCCGCAAGCTGGCCCCAAAGTTGGATCATATCCATTACGCGCTTGCGGCGCTTGATTGCCTGACCGGCGAGGCCGATTCCGCCATGGCCAATCTGAAAATTGCGATTGATTTGCGCCCGGCGAACCGCTTCCACGCGCGCAATGACGAAGACTTTGCATTCCTTCAGGAAGACCCCCGCTTCACGGAATTGCTGTATCCTGAAAAAGATGGGTACGCCGGGTAATCCTGCTCGCCTGGCTGATCTGTAAACACAAACAGGTAATTCGAATTGGCGATTGACTTGGTGACTCGTTGGCAACCCGGCCGCGCTGGATTGCCTGGCATGCTTGAAATTCCAAGCCGAATGGAATCATGCGATCACAGAGCTGCTAGTGAAGAAAAGATCCAGGAAGAAAAAACAAGCGGTGCGTGGCCTGCGCGTGGTGGCGCTGGGCGGCGGCACAGGGCTTTCCGCGCTATTGCGCGGGCTTAAGGACCATGTGGTGCGCGGTTCGGACCAGGCGCCGACGCGCGAACGGCCCATCACGGATCTCACGGCTATTGTCACGGTCACCGACGACGGCGGAAGCTCCGGCCGTTTGCGGCGGGAAAATCGCATGCTGCCGCCCGGCGACATCCGCAACTGCATGGTGGCGCTGGCCAAGGACGAGGCGCTGCTCAGCCGCCTGTTTCAATACCGCTTTCAGGTCGGGCGCGGGCTGGTCGGCCACAATTTCGGCAATCTGTTTCTGGCGGCGCTCACCCACGTCACGGGCGATTTCGCGGAAGCGGTCCGCGTATCCAGCAAAGTCCTGGCGATTCGCGGGCGAATTTTCCCGTCCACGATTTCCAATGTTCATCTGGTTGCCACGCTGGCGAACGGAAACCGCATCCAGGGCGAGACGAGCATTTCCCGCAGCAAGATTCCCATCCGCAAAATTGAGCTTAGTCCGCGCGGCGCCCGCCCGCTTCCCAAAGCCATCGAAGCGATCGAGGAAGCCGACCTGATCTTGATGGGACCTGGGTCGCTCTATACCAGCGTGATTCCCAATTTGCTGATTCCAGAAATTGCGCAGGCGGTGGTGCGCTCTCGTGCACCGCGGGTCTACGTTGCGAATCTAATGACGCAGCCGGGCGAAACCACGCACTACGCGCTCAGCCAACACCTTCGGGCAATCGAAAACCACGTGGGAAAGCGCGTTGTCAATTATGTAGTCGCGAACCGCAAATCGGTTTCTCCAGATGTGGCGCGGCGCTATCGAGCGGAAGGAGCGGAGCCCGTGGTCGTCGACACCGCAAACGTGGCGAAGATGAAAGTGCGCCTGCTTGCGGACAACCTTCTTGAAGAGCACGGCGTGATCCGCCACAATTCGCCGCGGCTGGCGCGCCTGCTGCTGGAGAAGTTCCTGCTCTCCTCCAAAGCTCACTAACCTCCGCCAACCTACCCTGTTGAGACTTTTTCACCGCAGTTCCCGTATACTCCACCAGCAGCAGTTTTCCTCTAAGGAATCCCGATGAAAATGAAGTGTGCTCTCTTCAGCCTTGTCCTGTTTATTTTCTGCATCGGCGCGGCGCAAGCGCAGAACAAGGTCGATCTTTCCGCCAGCCAGATGCCTTCGGTCCTTACGGTGCCTCCGGAAGCCCAACCCTCCGACCACTTCAGCGCGGAAGCGGCCACCAACGCCTATCTGGCGCAAATCCCGGCCGCGGCGCGGGCGCGGAGCGACGCCTATTTCGAAGGCGGTTACTGGCTGCTCCTTTGGGATTTTCTGATGTCCGCAGTGATTTATTGGCTCCTGCTCAGGTTTGGGTGGTCCGCGAAAATGCGCGACATGGCCGAGCGGCTCACCCGATTCAAACCGTTGCAGACGTTTATCTACTGGCTGCAATTCATTATCATTACTTCCATACTTGGATTTCCTCTTGCGGCTTATGAGGGCTATTTCCGCGAATGGAAATATGGTCTGGCGACCCAGACCTTTGGTCCCTGGATGGTGGATCAGCTGAAGGGACTGCTGATTGGCGTTGTGCTGGGCGGCATGCTGGTGATGTTTCTTGCCGGGGTCGTTCGCCGCTTTCCGGGCACATGGCACATTTGGGGAGCGGTCGTTACCACGCTCTTCATCGTTTTCGCGGCCATGATCGTCCCCGTCGTTATCGTTCCCATGTTCAATACCGTCACCCGACTTGACGACCCCAAAATCACTGCCCCCATTCTTTCCCTGGCCCGTGCCAATGGCATCCCCGCACGGGATGTTTATCAGATGGACGCTTCGAAACAAACCACGCGCATGAGCGCCAACGTCAGCGGTTTCGGCAAAACGATGCGCATTACGCTCAACGACAATCTGCTGCGCCGCGGTTCTCCCGAGGAAATTCAGGAAGTCATGGGGCATGAGATGGGCCACTACGTCCTGAATCACATCCCAAAGTTCATCCTTTTCAGCTTTGTTGTCATCGTGACGGGATTCTGGTTGCTTCGCTCGACGTTGGATTGGAGTCTGGCGAGGTGGGGGGAGAGCTGGAAGATCCGCGGCTTAACGGACATTGCCGCGCTTCCACTGGTTCTCCTGCTCGGTTCTATTTATTTGTTTGTGCTTACTCCGATCTTAAACACCGAGACGCGCACGCAGGAACTGGAAGCGGATATGTACGGGCTGAATGCCAGCCGCCAGCCCGACGGTGGGGCGCAGGGCGCCATCCATCTCGGCGAATACCGCAAGATGAGCCCCGG
>DATLVJ010000762.1:0-4021 GCA_035577585.1 Candidatus Limnocylindrales bacterium | reverse complement strand
TGGGTGACGGCGGGTTCCAGATGACCATGTGCGAATTGGCGACGATTGTGCAGGAAAAGATCAACATAAACATAGCGATCATCAACAACGGATTTCTAGGCATGGTGCGGCAATGGCAGGAATTTTTTTACGACAAGCGCTATGTGGCGACGCCTCTGGTGGCGCCGGATTTTGCGGCACTGGCGAACTCGTTTGGGATTCGCGGCGAAACTGTGACCACGCGGAAGGATGTGGTGCCGACGATCGAGGCTGCGCGCAAGTCCGAGCAGACCGTGCTGATCGATTTTCGCGTGGAGCAGGAGGATTCGGTGTATCCGATGGTGCCGGCGGGCGCGGCGCTGCACGACATGATTCGGCGGCCGAATAGTCCGCTGGTGGAAACGGCGACGGAGCCGTAGGTCCGGGAAGGCGGCCTAACCCTTCGCGATGCTCAGGGCAAGAAGCCGCCCCTACACGAGATTGAGGGAGCTATGCAAACTATTGTTGCTTATGTACAGAATAAACCGGGCGTGCTGAATCGCGTGGCTTCGTTGACGCGACGGCTGGCGATCAACATTGATTCGCTGACGGTCGGGCCGACGGAGAATGTAGAGATTGCGCGGATGACGATTTGCGCGCACACCGATGAGCGTGGGGCGACTCGGCTGGAAGCGAGCCTGGAGAAGCTGGTGGACGTATTGCTTGCGGAAAATATTTCCGACCGGCCGATGCTGGAGCGCGACCTGGCATTGATTAAGGTTGCGGCGGACCAGCAGAACCGGCCGCACCTGATGGAGCTGATCAAGGTGTTTCGCGCGCGGGTGGTGGACGTGGCGCCGGAGTCGTTGATCGTGGAGGTTTCCGGGACGGTGGATAAGATTGACGGGCTGCTGGAAGTGCTGCGGCCGTTCGGCGTGTTGGAAATGGCGCGGACGGGGCGGATTGCGATGACGCGGGGAAATGATTTGTTGCGTCCGCCGGCGGAGGTTGAACAAAAGAGCGCGGAGAGCAAGGAACAGACGAAGCGGTAGGAACGTGGTAGCGCCTGCATCCTGCAGGCGAGCGTGGGCGGGCCGCCAGGATGGCGGCGCGACACTCAGATTTTTGCCGCACGGCGGCCACAAAGAAAGGAACGAGATGGCAAACCTGTATTACGACAAAGACGCGGACTTGACGTTGATTCAGAACAAGAAGGTGGCGATTATCGGCTACGGCTCGCAGGGACACGCGCACGCACTAAATCTTCGCGATTCCGGGGTTTCGGTGATGGTGGGCCTGCCGGAGGGAAGCGCTTCGCGGGCGAAGGCGGAGAAGGACGGGCTGACGGTGAAGAGTCTGGCGGAGGCCGCGGCGTGGGCCGACGTGATCATGATTCTGGCGCCCGACACGCGGCAGCCGAAGCTTTATAAAGAAGCGATTGAACCGAACCTGACGCCGGGGAAGACGCTGATGTTCGCGCATGGGTTCAATATTCGGTTTGGAGCGATCAAGCCGCCGAAGACTGTGGACGTGACGATGATTGCTCCAAAGGCGCCGGGGCATCGCGTGCGAGAAGTGTTTGTGGAGGGCGGAGGGACGCCGGCGCTGATCGCGGTGGAGCAGGACGCGACCGGCCACGCGAAGGCGCAGGCGTTGGCGTATGCGAAGGGACTCGGCACAACGCGCGCTGGAGTTCTAGAAACTACTTTCACCGAGGAAACCGAAACCGATCTTTTTGGAGAGCAGGCTGTTTTGTGCGGCGGCGTAAGCGAGTTGATTAAGGCGGGATTTGAAACGCTGGTGGCGGCGGGGTATCAGCCGGAAGTGGCGTACTTCGAATGCCTGCACGAACTCAAGCTGATTGTGGACCTGATTTATCGCGGCGGGCTGAGTTATATGCGGTATTCGGTGAGCGACACAGCGGAGCAGGGCGATTATCATGCCGGCAAGCGTATCGTGACGCAGCAGACGCGCGAGGAGATGAAAAAGCTTCTCGCCGGCATCCGCGACGGCAGCTTTGCCAAAGCGTGGATCGAAGAAAACGAAAAGGGCTGCCCGAATTTCCTCGCTCGCCGCAAAGCCGAGCAGCAGCAACAGATCGAGCAGATCGGCCTGAAACTACGCGCCATGATGCCGTTCCTCAACCCGGTCGTAGCCCCCGGCCTGAACGAATCCGCCGCCACGGCAAAGAAATAATTTCCCGCGAGGGCACATTTTCAACGAGCTGTAGCTCAGGCCTTTCAGACCTGAGCGTTTTCATAACCATTCCACAACCTTGCCAACGCCGTGGAAACCCTCACCCCTGAAGGGGTGAGCTACAGGGTATTTATTATCCGTTACGCATTCTTCGCGGCTGTCGTTGTTCGTAAAATCTAATTTTCGGCTATGATTGCGCACGTGACCCGCCTTTTCCGCCTGTCTCTTGCGATTCCCTTCCTAGTCCTTGCTTCTTTCCTTCTCGGTTCAACAGCCTCGCAAGCTCAAACCGCGCCCCCCGGCGTCAATTCCCTTCTCCCTGGCCCGAAGCCTACTGACGCTCCAGCCGAATGGAAACGCCACGTCGGAATTTACAAATACAGCAGTTATCAGGCTCCGGATGTCACGGGGATAATTCTTGAGCGAAACCAGCGGCTGTATCTGCGAAGTCTGTCGGGGAGTGAGATCGAAATCAGACTTAAGGATGGTAAGCTGATTGTTCCGGAACCCGATGGCCGCCGTGCCTGGGTTTATGGTCTCTCCGACCCGGGAGACGGCTCCCCTCCCGCTTTTACCTACCTCACTGAGGCATATATCCGCACTGATGCAGGAACTGATCCCGCGCATTTTTACCACATCACGCCTAGGCGGCCCGTCTCAACGCTGCGCGAGAGGGCGCTGAAGCTGGCGCCACCCGCAGAACGCGGGCCATACCGGAAACCCGAGCTGGTCGAAGTCGCCACGCTTGATCCGGCGATACATCTGGATATTCGCTATGCGAGTGCGAACAATTTTTTGAGCACGCCAGTTTATACGGAGGCGCGGGCGTTTATGCAGCGGCCGGCGGCTGAGGCACTGGTTCGAGTGCTGCACAAATTACAGCCACAGGGCTACGGACTGCAGATTCACGACGCATACCGACCGTGGTATGTGACGAAGATTTTCTGGGATGCCACGCCGCCGGAGGGAAAAATCTTTGTGGCTGATCCGCAGAAGGGTTCGAAGCACAATCGTGGTTGCGCGGTGGACCTGACGCTCTACGAAATTGGGACTGGCAAGATTGTCGAAATGCCGGGACTGTACGACGAAATGTCACCGCGATCGTTTCCAAGTTTCCCCGGAGGAACTTCGCTGCAGCGGTGGCATCGGGACTTGCTGCGGCGGGCGATGGAGTCGGAAGGATTTGCGGTGAACGAGGACGAGTGGTGGCATTTCGATTACAAGGATTGGAAGCAGTACGGCATTTTGAATGTGGCGTTTGAGAAGATAGCCGACAGCCATAAACCGTGAGCCATACGCTGGGAGGAGAATCCATTTTGCGAAACATCGGAATTCGAGTCGTGATCTCCGTACTTTTCCTTGTGGCTTGCGCGGCAGGTACTTGGGCGCAAGCGCCGGATTCGCTGGAGGCACGGATTCAGAAGGTGATGGCACGGGCGGAGTTTGCGCGTTCGAATTTCGGGATTGAGTTCTACGATCTCGAGACGGGCAGGGTGGTGTATGCGCTGAATGGCGACAAGCTGTTTGTGCCGGCTTCAACTACCAAGCTGCTGACGGAAGGCACGGTGCTGGCGAAACTCGGCCCGGACTACCGGTTTCACACAAACGTCTACCGCACCGGCCCTGTGGACAAAAAAGGCACGCTGAAGGGGAATCTCATTCTGGTGGCCAGCGGGGATCCCAATCTTTCAAACCGGATTCAGCCCGACGGCACACTTGGCTTTGTGGATGAAGATCACTCGTACAATGGCCCGGCGTTGCCTGGAGATCCCCTGGCGGTGATCAAGGAGTTTGCCGCGCAAGTGGCGGCGAAAGGGATTCGCAAAATCGAGGGGCGCGTTTACGTGGATACGAGCTTGATGCCCGA
>DATLVJ010000761.1:0-10377 GCA_035577585.1 Candidatus Limnocylindrales bacterium | reverse complement strand
CCAGGAAGATGCCTCGCAGTTCTCCTTTGCGTTGCGAATTGAGAATTGGGCGGACACAAACGTCATACGTTCCGTCCGGGAAAGACAGCAGGCCGTCCCGCGGGTCCCCGGATAATAAGTTTGGGCTGAGCTCCGGCCGGTTAAACAGTTTCTCCAGGAATTGTTCAGGGACGGCGGTCTCCTGGTGCTTATCGGTGTCGTACGCTTTCGCCAGGATAGTTTTGCCGCGCAAATCGCGAATGACCACGAGATTCAGACCCAAACCATCCATGCTGGCATCCTGGAATTCGTCTTTGAAGCGAGGCTCCCTTTCAGGTTTGAACACGAATTCATAGGTGCGGTCCCAGTAGGCGTAGTCGTTCGTGGTCCGGCCGAGGCTGCTGAACTCCTGGGAAAGGCCGGTGAGGGCGTACTCGACGTGTTGCTTCATCTGCTCTGATTCGAGTTGGCGATAACTGGAAAGCAGGAGAGTTCGAGAAAGAAAATAGAGAATTCCCATTCCGCCGGCAACCGTCGTGGCAAAGACGAGAAGCATTTTGGGGCGAAGGTTCATGTTCGAATTTAGTCTGTGAGGCGTGGGAATCGCGAGGACCGGGCGATGCGGGTGGACAAGGCACGGTTCCGGATTGGAACACTTTGCAGCTTTCCAGAACAGTCCGGTGGAAAACTTATTTCGCCGAATTGAACTGTAACTGTGCGCAACCGCGCACCTATCCGGATCGCGATACGTGCAAGAAAGCCAGCGAGAGAGCGCATTGGGTTAACCCTGCTCTTTTGCATGGGATAGCGGGATCCCGGGAGATGGAAGGGGCGAATCGGAGCCACCGCGGACAGAACATAAAATTCGAATGAAATAAGAGAAAACCAAGTTAATTTTCTCCACCCTTCCTAATGGTTCCCTTCATGCATGCCGACAACCATAAAGAAAGGGATCCAGGCGTATGAGCACACAAAACATCCGGCCCACACAGACGGCCAATCAGCGACGAAGCCAAAGGATCTTGCTATCGGTCCCGCTTCGCGTTGCCGGGAAAAGGGCAAATGGAACGCCATTCGTGGAGCACACCAAGACACTAATCGTGAGCGCGCATGGAGCGTTGCTGCAATTGAAAGAGCCGGTGCAAGATGGACAGGCGCTGAGCATTCGGAATGTGACAACAGGTGAAGAGATACCCTGCAAAGTGGTGGATCTGAATCCGGGCGCGAACGCAGTTGCTGAAGTCGGAATTGAGTTTTCGCAACCCAATCCGCGTTTTTGGCGCGTCTCCTTTCCTCCAGCGGATTGGACCCCGAGGAGCCTGGAAGCCAAACGATTCTCGTCGAGCCCAATCGTCTCCCCGCCAGGGGTGAAAGATCCCGTCCTCAAAAAGTAGCGCCGCCTCGCAGCACGCCTCTACATCTGTACCCATTTACTCCAATGCACGCATTTTTCCACTGGGCGAAGTGTGCCGATTTTTGGTAATTTCAGGCGGAGGCAAATATGAGGAAAAGACCAATGTGGATGGCAATTGGGGTAGCCCTTGCGGCGTTGGCTCTGCTGGCCGCGTTGAACGCGAATCTGCGTGGTGGAGACAAATCGCCGGCGGTCGGAGCGCCCGCGCCAGACTTCACGTTGAATTCGCAGGACGGGAAAGCGGTCAACCTGCATGATTTTAAAGGCAAGTGGGTGGTGCTTTATTTTTACCCGAAGGACATGACCACCGGTTGCACGATCGAAGCGCACAATTTCCAGCGCGACCTGGCCAAGTATGACGCGAAGAACGCGGTGATCCTGGGCGTGAGCATGCAGGATGAAAAATCGCACCAGGAGTTTTGCGCGAAAGAGAGCCTGACGTTCAAGCTGCTGGCGGACACGAACAAAGAAGTTTCGGAGAAGTATGATTCGGTGATGAATCTGGGAGTTGCGAAACTTTCCGCGCGGCATACGTACCTGATCGACCCGAATGGCGTGGTTCGCAAAGTGTGGACCAGCGTTGATGTGAAAACACACAGCGAGGACGTGCTGGCCTCGATCAGCGAACTGCAAAAGCCGGCCAGCTGAGCGTGACCGCAAAAGCCGGCGGTGGTTTCAGGCTCCGGGATGCGTTAAAGTTTCGGAGCCTTTTCATTGGGAGGATGCAGACATGACACGCAAAATGCTTTTGCCTATGCTGGCGTTGGGAGTTTTGGCGTTTGCGCTGGCGCTGCGAGCGGGCGGACCCAAAACGGAGACGGTGAGCTACAAGAGCGGCGACGAAACGGTGAATGCCTTCGTGGCGCTGCCGGATGGAGCGGGCAAACATCCGGCGATCATCGTGATCCATGAATGGTGGGGACTGAACGATTGGGTGAAAGAGCAGGCGCAGAAGTATGCAGCGCAAGGCTATGTGGCGCTGGCGGTGGATCTGTACCGCGGAAAAATGGCGACGAATCCAGATGAAGCGCACATCCTGATGCGGGGATTGCCGGACGACCGTGGAATGCGTGATCTGGAAGCGGCGTTCGCGTATTTGGCTTCGCGGCCCGACGTGAATACCGCGAAGATCGGCTCGGTCGGTTGGTGTATGGGCGGAGGCTGGTCGATTAAACTGGCCGTGGACCAGCCGAAGCTGGCCGCATGCGTGGTGAATTATGGCTCGCTACCCTCTGATCCAGGCCTGATTGCAAAGATCAAGGCGCCCGTGCAGGGAAATTTCGGCGCGGACGACCAGGGAATCCCGGCAAAAGATGTGAAGGCGTTCGAATCCGCGATGAAAGCCAGCGGCAAAATCACAGACATCAAGATTTATGAAGGCGCGGGACATGCGTTTCAGAATCCCACCAATAAGCAAGGGTATCGGCCGGAAGCGGCGGCGGATGCCGGACTGCGCATTTCGGGATTTTTTCAGAAATATTTGCACTGAGCCGTTGCCGGAATCGTTTGGCGAGTCAAACGTTCGCGAGAACCTTCAAGCCGGGGACGCCGATCATTTTTTGATCTGAAGTAACCAGCGTCAGATCGAAGGCAATTGCCGTGGCAGCGAGAAACCGGTCGGCCGGGTCCTTGTGGTTGGGCAGAATGTAACGCATCTCGTGAACAACCTGCCAGGTTAAGTTCGCCTCCTCTAATTCCAAATCTTGTGCCGTGCGGGCGAACCAGACTGCGAAGTCCTCTTGGAACGAGATTCTTTTCTTCTCCAGAAGAATCGTTACCTCCCAAATGCTGATCGGGGAAAGGTAGCAATCGTTAGAGGGCTCAGTCACCGCCTGGTGGACAACTGAACTCAATTTGTGCGGTTCTCGGAACATCCACAGCCATATATGGGTGTCGAGCAAGAACCGCATTTACTTTTCCTCTTCCGAGTCGCCCGAAGCTTCCCAGTCCGAAAGGTCGGAGATGGGGCCGACGATGTCGCCATGAATAGTCAGGGAACCTACCCCGGTGCCCAGCTTACGAGCATGTTTGGCGGGGCTGGGTGGAATGATTTGGGCTACCGGGATGCCGAAGCGAGTGATGAGGACTGGATGGCCAGTTTTCTTGACCTTATCGATGACTGCAAGGCATGTGGCTTTGAATTTTGAAATTGCAATTTCTTCCATGGAGATGCTCCTCCACTGAGGAGGATAGCACACGGGTGGACCATAGTCAAACCATAGTCAGACCATAGTCTGACTATGGTCCATATTTGATCTAAATGGCTACATTTCAATTTGTTGGATGGCTTGGTCTGGCGAAAGCTGACGGCTATGGCTCGTCGTCGCCGCTTCCGGCCTCGCCCATTTCGTGGTCGAGTGGTTTGTTCGAATCTATTGCCGCCAGGCCGGCTTTCTGGAGCTCGGTGCTAAGTTTGGGGACGGCGTTCTGCTTCAAATCATTCCAGCGTTTGAGAAGCGCGCTCAAATCTGAGCTTAGCTCAGCGTAGACTTTGCTCGCCTGGGTCGTCGGGGCAGCGTCGGCGGAATCGGCGATGCCGAGTAGTTGCCCGAAATGCTGGTTGAGTGTGGAGAAGTTCTCCGGCTGCTTGCCGCTCGGCGGGGTTCCGAAAAATGTGCTGGTGGTGGCGCCCGCGAGAGCGGCGCACTGCTTGTCGAGATCCTCGAGTGATTCGGCCAACTTCCCTTTCGACTTGGGCAATGAGTCCTTCAACTGAGCGCGGACGGACTGCACTTGGCTCAGCGCTTCGTAGCTCTGGTTCATGGCCGAGACTACGCCAGCCTGAAGCGAAGCCTGCGCTTGCAGATCCGGATGCGGCGCTTTGATCCGCGGGTCCATTTTTACAGAAAGAGGCTGGCTGAATTGCTTGCCGTCCACCGTCAGCTTGACGGTATAACTTCCCGGCAACGCCCAGGCTCCAAGGGGAAGCAACTGCGTATCGTGGACGATCGCGGAGATAGGAAATTCCTTGTTGAGGGATTTCGGCGATTCGCCGTGCAGGTCCCACACAAAGCGGTGCATGCCCGGCCCGGCCGAAAGGATCCGGGAGGGCCGCACCCAGTACATTGGGATTGGATGTTCGCCGGCAATTTTATCCATAGGCAGCGGCGAGTCCGTGCTGGCATAGCGGCGCACGGTTGCGCCGGTGGAATCGAGAATTTCGAGAGTGACCGCTCCCTTCGAGGCGCCCGAGATGAAGTAGTCGATGATGGCGCCATCCGGCGGGTTTTTCCCCGCGGGAGTTTCCGGCGGCAGCGGCGTATCGGGATTGCGATTCCAGCGCCAGCGCACGGCTTCCTGCGGCTGGAACAAAAACGCCGGCGATTTTGCGATTTGGTCGTTCAGTTGGCGCAGTGGCGTGAGGTCGTCGAGGATCCAGAACGAGCGGCCGTGAGTGGCGACAATCAGGTCGTCGCCATGAATCGCCAGATCGCGCATCGAGGTGTGCGGCAGATTCAACTGCAATGGCTGCCAGGAATCTCCATCGTTGAAGGAAATGTAGACGGATGTTTCGGAGCCGGCAAAAAGCAGGCCCTTGCGCGCGGGATCTTCGCGCACGGCGTTGATGGGAGCATTCGCGGGCAGACCGGAGACGATTTCCTGCCAGTTGGCGCCGAAGTCGCGCGTGCGATAGATGTGCGGCTTCAGGTCGTCGAGGCGAAATCGATTGACGGCTGCGTAAGCGGTGCCGGCGTCAAAGTGGGAAGCCTCCAGAATGGAGATCTTGCTCCAAGAAGTGAGTTGCGGCGGAGTGACATTTTTCCAGAGCTTTCCTGCGTCGCGCGTGATGTGAATCAGGCCGTCGTCGGTGCCGGCCCAGAGCGTGCCAGCTTCTTTGAACGATGGAGCGAGGGCATAAATCGTGCCCCGATGCTTCCCTTTTTCGGGATCGCCTGCGGAAAAAGCGCCGAGATTCGCGGGGATATCGGGCGATTCGCGGGTCAGGTCCGGACTGATCACCTGCCAGGAGCGGCCGCCATCCGCGGTTTTGAACAAAACATTCGCGGCGAAATAAAGCGTGTCCGGGTCGAACGGCGAAAAAACGATCGGCAGCGAGCGGTTGTAGCGATACTGGCCGGTACGGATCGGCTCCGGTGCCACGTTTGCAAATTCGTTGAGCGCTTGATTTGTGCGAGTGATTCGCCCGCCATAAAGAATATTCGAATCGCGAGGGTCCACGGCGATGTAACCGTACTCCTCGACGCCCGGCAAGCTCCATTCGCGGAAAGTCAATTCGCCAACGTCGCTGCGGCTGAGCACCGCGGCGCTGCCGCTTTCCTGCTGAGCGCCGTAAACCCAATAGGGGAATCGATTGTCGGTGGTGACGTGATAGAACTGGGCCGACGGCTGGTTGTACCAACTGCTCCAAGTCTGGCCGCCGTTCACGCTGATGACCGCGCCCTGATCGCTGGAAAGCGCAATGGTCTGTCCATTATTCGGATTGATCCAGATACGCTGGTAGTCGTCGCCGCCGGGCGCGCCTTTGAATCCAGTGAACGATTTTCCGGCGTCGGTGGATTTCCAGGTAGTCGTGTTGGCCACATAAATCACGTCGGCATTGTCCGGAGAAACGGCAATTCCCATCGCACCCGGGCCGCGGCCACCGATGCGGTGATCTTCGTTGACGCGCTGCCAGCTTTCGCCGGCGTCGTCGGAGCGGTAAATGCCCGGCGCTTTTTTCGCTTCCGCGGTCAAGTACATTCGCTTGGGATTGCCGGGGGCGATAGCAATACCGATGCGGCCGACCACATCATCCGCGCCGGGAAGTCCCTTACTGATCTGTTTCCATGTGTTGCCGCCATCCGTGGATTTATAGAGGCCACCGCCGGGAATGACAAAGGATTCGCCGTTGCGAACTTCCCAGGGAGCCACGCGAGCCGCCCAGAGAGCGGCGAAGAGAACCTGGGAGTTGCCGGGATCCATCAGCAGGTCGGCGGCGCCGGTGTTTTCATCTTTATAGAGAACTTTTTCGAATGTTTTTCCGCCATCGAGAGAGCGGAATATGCCGCGTTCCGGATTGGGCCCGTACGGATGGCCTTGCACGGCAACAAAAACGCGGTCGGCGTTCCGGGGATCGACAACAATGGCGGTGATCTGCTGCGCGTCACGCAGGCCGAGGTGCGTCCAGGTTTTTCCCGCGTCGGTGGATTTATAAAAGCCGTCGCCAACCGCGAGGTCCGGGCGCTGCAGGCCTTCTCCGCTTCCGACATACAGAATGGTTGGATCGGATGGCGCAACCGCCAACGCGCCGACGGAACCAGAAGTCTGCTCATCGAATATCGGAAACCAAGTGTTGCCAAAGTCGGTGGTCTTCCAGACGCCACCGTTCACCGCGGCCATATAAAAAACGTTGGGCTGCTGGGGGACACCGCTGATGGCCACGGTGCGCCCACCACGAAACGGACCGATGCAGCGCCAACGCATTTCGGAAAAAAGGTTTGGATCGTATTGCTGGGCGCGAACGGAAAACGCTGGGAAAGCAACCAGCAGCAGGCAGAGGACACCAACGACTCTTAGCGGGACTCGCATTCATTTCCTCCTGGAACTTAAGGAGGATAGCGCGAGGCTCGGCTGCTGGCAAAGCGCAATGCAGCGTTGCTTGCAGGAGTCGCGGCCGAAAGGAAAATTCAGCCAACGCCAACTAAATCGCACCGATGGAACGTCCTACTAGAATTCATCTAATCCATCTCATAAATGGACGCCGGGGCTGAAGCCCCGACCTCCTAAAGAGTCATTTATGAGATTGGTTCTAGTCGTCGGCTAACGGTTTAACGACGCACTTGATGTCCACGACTGGAGTTCCGTCGATCGCCTCGATCGGGCCGAGCGAGAGGATATGCTGGTCGATCGCCAGCACCTTGGCGCGGTGGAGGCCGATGGGATTGGGGCGATGCGGCGAGCGAGTGGAAAACACTCCGCGTTTCGGACGCGTGAGATCGCCGCGCGGATGAACCTTTAGGATTTCCCGGTTGGCAAGGTGCAGCCAGGTGACGATGACGATGTCGTCTCCGACTTTGATTCCGTCCAGCGCGTCCAAAACGCGCGTATCCAGTTCCAAGCACGCGTTGGGCGCTCCGTCGGTATAGAAACGCGGCGCGTCTTTTGTGTTTTTAAGCTCAGAGCGAATCCAACCGATCGGTTCCAGCCGGTAGTTTTCCATAGCACCGCACCTTAATTGAAAACTGGCCTGGAGTGAAACTAACACACAAGTCCGGCCGGGCCCCTCAAGTGCGGCCCCCCGAAATATAGTATGCGTTAGAGGAGCTGCCCGGAAATACAAAGGAGAGGAATAGCGGCTTCGGAAAAGACTGAATGGTGCGGCGACCGGCTAATTCTTGTGGTGGACGCGGGTGTAGAAGTGGCCGATAGCACCGTAAAAGAGAAATTCAAATTCGAGGTTGGGCACGGTGGGAAGCCACTCTTCAAAGGCGCGCTGTTCTCCGAAGCCGCGAAGGTGCGGCCAGTCATCGAAGACAAGGATCGCGCCGTCGGCCAGCCGCGGCGCAAGGTAGTTCAGGCAATCGAGCGCGGGCAGGTAAATGTCGCAATCGATGCGGACATAGGAAAATTTCCCGGCGACCAGGGCTTCCGCGCTTCGCAAGCTTTTCTCAAAAAAACCTTTGACCAGCTTGAGCCGCGGACGCAACGCCGCCTGAACATTTTTTGAAACCTGTTCGAGCGAGCAGGCATATTGGCCTTTTTTCCAAAAGGCCTGATCGTGGTCGGGATGTGGCTCGGAAAGGCCCTCGAAACTGTCGAAGCCGTAGATGCGCCGGTTGAGCCCGAGTTCTTCCGTCGTTTTGTAAAGAAAATTGACCCACCAGCCCTGGTAAATGCCGAACTCCACGATGTCGCCTTCGATTTTCTTGTCGCGAATTTCGGCGAGAAGTTTCGCGGCGTATTCACATTCGAGCTGCGCAAAGGCGTTATAGGCGCGCAAGCCCCATTCGGAGTCTTCGGCCCAGCTTGCGGCGATGCGCACTCCAGGAGCAGGAACATGCTGGCGAAAGACGGCGCGACACCAGTCGTCATAGGAAACGGAACTGTCCCAGGTCCGGGGTGGTGGCGCTGCCGCAGCGGGGGCAGATGGGACGGGCGAGTGATCGCTGGCTTTGACAATCGGCGGAAGCGCGGTGGCGGAGCTGGAAGCCTGACCATTGGCGAGACATTGCGCCAACATCTCCTCAATCACTTGGCGCACGTCCGTGGATGCACCGGCGAGAGATTGCTGCAAGAGCGGCGCCGCTTGGGCATGGCAACCGCGCGCAAAAAGAAGCGCGCCAAGATTCTCCGCGGCCTGCGTGGAGCATGGATCGAGCTGCAATGCTGCGTGAAAACCGCGCTCTGCATCCTGGAACTGTCCCAAAGAGACCTGCACCGCCGCCCAATCGTTCCAAAGCTTGGCCGAGGGCGCCTCGGAGATGCCGTCGGAGAGGAGTTGCGCAGCGGCCGCGAAGTCGCCCAATCGAAAGAGCGCTTCGGCCTGCTGAAGGATGTCGTTAATGACTTGCGGTGTTGCCATCGCGCACTCCCTGTTTGTCGAACTGGCGAATCACGCCGAGGGGCGGGAATCCCGGGGAAGGATGTGCAGGAAGAGTTCCAGAGGAGCGCGAATTACATTAGTTCTTGTTAAGAAACATGGGGAGCGTTTGATTGCGGTAGGAAGGCTTTTGCTTTTGCGGATGAGACGCCGTTATGTAGAGGAAGGCTGTCTGTGAGTTTGTGAGCTCAAAAGCGGGAGGTTCGCTCCCGCACTCAAAAGGCTGGCTCGCTGCCGGCCAGGCTGGGTGATTATTGCCGGATCAGTCCGCGGGTTGTTTGGGCACGGGCCGGGCAGGGGTGCCGTCGGCCTTCACATAGTGGGCGTACCAGGCGAGGTAACGCTCGTGCAGGTCCTTTATGTGGGAAGGCGTCTTGAACTCGTGGTATTCGTCCGGATAAACCACCAGCAACGCCTCTCGCCCCAATTCCTTCAACGAGAGATACATCTGTTCGCCGCCGAGGACCGGGACGTTGCAGTCTATGTTGCCGCCCACGAATAAGGTCGGCGTCAGGATGTTTTTCACGCGGTAAAAAGGCGCGATGCGGTCCCAAAGCGCCTGATTCTCCCACGGGTACCCCAACTCGAGTACGTACTCACGCTGGTATTCGTCGTGCCCCCACATACTGGTGAAATTCGCCGCGCCCGCGCCGGTGATGGCAGCTTTGAACCGGTTGGTCTGGCCGATGATGAAGTCGGTGGAGATTCCGCCATAGGACCAGCCGCCGACACCCAGCTTATCGGGATCCGCCAACCCTTCCGCCAGGGCGAAGTCCACGAACGCCACATCGTCCTGGTAATCCTTGTTGCCCCAATCCGCGAAGATGGCCTTGCAGTAGTCCTGTCCGTAACCGGAAGAGCCGCGCGGATTGGGCAGCAGGACCGCGTAGCCGTTGGCCGCAAAGAGTTGGGGCAAGTCAAAGAATTCGTCCTCATATTCTTCGACTGGGCCGCCGTGCGGGCGGAGGATGGTGGGAACCTTTTTGCCGGGCACATAATCCACGGGCTTATAGAGATAGCCGTGGACAACGGTTCCGTCCTTGGACTTGTAGGAGACATATTCGGCTTTCACTACCTTGTGCTGCGCCAGCCACTCGTCATTCAAGTGAGTCAACCGGGTGAGTTTTCCACCGGAACTTGTAAACAGCTCAAAGGGGCGGTCGGTCGTTGATATGGTCGCGGCAAGCGTTCCGTCCTTCGAAAACGAGTAGCCATCCGCGGAGAAGCGGCCACCGATGGATCGGGTGACCTTTGCGTCGGAGAGGGTGACTTGCGCCACGGTCTGAGTGCCGTCATCGTCGGCGAGGAAGTAAATGGACTTGCCATCCGGAGCGAAGAGCGGCTGCGTCGCCATGCGGTCTAAGGCCTTGGTGAGAATCTTCGCTTCACCTCCGGCGGCGGGAGATATGGCGACGTGCTTCGTCGCGTAATAGAAAAGCTTCAG
>DATLVJ010000760.1:0-10343 GCA_035577585.1 Candidatus Limnocylindrales bacterium | reverse complement strand
AAGCCTGGTGCTGCAAGCGCCGCCGGCGAATGGGGAAGCTCGCTTCACGATGCTCGAAACAATTCGAGAGTATGCGCGGGAAAAACTGGAGGTCAGCGGCGAAGAGGCTTCGACGAAACGTGCGCACGCCGCTTATTGCCTGGTGCTGGCGGAGGAAGCGCCCGCGGAGCACGCGGGCGCGCAGGTGGCGGATCAACTGGAACGCTTCGTGGCGGAACACGGGAATTTTCGCGCGGCGTTGGAGTGGTTGACGGATACGGGCGATGCGGAGTGGGGCATGCGGCTCGGGATTGCATTGTTTCGCTTCTGGGAGACCAGGGAATATTTGACGGAAGGTAGAGCGCGGCTCGGCAAGCTGCTGAAACTGCCGGGCGCGGCCGCACCAACGAAGTTTCGCGCGCGCGCGCTTTTCGCCGCGGGGGTGCTCGCCGTGGGGCAGGGAGATTACGCGGCGGCGGCGGAGTTGGTGAGAGAGAGCCTGGGGATTGCGCGCAAATTGGGTGACGGGCAGGGCGTTGCCGTTTCGCTGAACGCATTGGCGGTGATGGCGCAGGACGGCGGCGACATTGCCGTGGCACACGCGCTGTTTGAAGAAAACCTTGAAGTCTGGAGAGAGGTAGGCGACTCGCGAGATGTGGCGCGCGCACTGAGCAACCTGGCGAATGTAACCACACTGCAGGGGGATCATGCGCGCGCAAGTTCTCTTTATGCGGAGTGCCTGGCGATTTTTGAGGGACTGGGGGATCGGACGGGAGTGGCATGGTCGATGAATTCCCAGGGGGATGTCGCGCGAGATCGCGGTGACTTGGCGGCCGCGCGGGAAATGTACGGGCAGGGGTTGGCGATTTTCCGGGAACTCGGCGACCGCTGGGGAATCGCCGGCACGCTGGCGGATCTGGGCAACCTGGCGAGGGAGGAACGCGATTTTGCCGCGGCGCATGCCATGTACCGGGAAAGCCTGAAACTTTTTCAGGAGCTGGAGCACAAACGAGGAGTTGCGCGATTGCTGGAGTGTTTCGCGTCTGCCGCGGCCGCGCAATCTCATGCGGACCGGGCATTGCGCCTGGCCGGCGCGGCGGCGGCACTGCGGCAAAAAATCGGCGCCCCGCTTACGGCCGCGGAAAAAGCCCGGCTGGAGAGCCATCTGGAATGCGCGCGGCCGGGATTAAGCGGGGTATCGACGGCTGCGGCGTGGCGGGAGGGTTGGGAATTGCCGGTGGAACGAGCCGTTGAAGAGGCTCTCCAGCGCGGCGCGGCGTCGCCCGCATCCACCCCAGGCTGAACTTCCGCGAATTGACTTCCCCGCAAGCGGGCCGTACGCTTGTTTTTCGGATCAACCATGGACCTCTTCGAAGAGATCGTGCGCATGCGGCGCGCCGGGCAGCGCGGAGCCCTCGCCACCATCGTGCACACCAACGGCTCCATCCCCAGCTATGAAAGCTCACGCATGCTGGTGCGCGAGGACGGCTCCTCGGCTGGAACGATCGGCGGGGGTTGCGTGGAAGCCGATGTCTGGGCGGCGGCGCGCGAAGTGATGAAGACGGAAGCCCCGCGGAAACTTGTTTTCCACCTGAACAATGAAGCCACCTACGACAACGGCCTGATTTGCGGCGGCACCGTCGAAATCTTCGTCGAACCCATCCTGCCACAGCCGATTCTGTATTTGTTTGGAGCGGGCCACGTCTCGACCGCCGTCGCCAAAGCCGCGCAGGCGGTTGGGTTCGGCGTCGGTGTAATCGACGATCGCGAAGCCTTCGCCAACGCGCAACGATTTCCTATGGCCCAGGAAATCTACACGAGTTATGAAGACGCGTTCGCCAAGCTGCAACCCAATCCGTCTTCGTACCTGGTGATCGTCACCCGCGGGCACAAAGAAGATATGCGCGTGCTGGCCTGGGCGGTGCGCACACCGGCACGGTATGTGGGAATGATCGGCAGCCGGCGCAAAGTGCTCAGCGTTTACAAGGCTCTTGAAAAAGAGGGCTACGCGATGGAAGAGTTCGAGCGCGTATTTGCGCCGATGGGGCTGGATATTGGCGCGCTTTCACCTGAAGAAATCGCCGTCAGCATCGTGGCGGAACTTGTGGCAGTGCGCCGCAATGCGGAACCCGCCGCTCACAAGAAACTCAAGCTGGCTGCCGCGGACCCGGTCGAGACCAAGTAAAGCACGGAGTTTTCATGCTTGCCGCTGTCATCCTCTCCGGCGGAGCCTCTCAGCGCATGGGCTCTCCAAAAGCGCTGCTTCCCTACCAGGGCCGGCCGTTCCTCGAGCATCTGCTGGACGTCACGCGGCATCCGAAAATTTCCGTGCGCCGCGTGGTGCTTGGTGTTCACGCTGAACCGATTGCGAAGGCGACCCACTTGGCGGCCGATGAAGTGGTGATCAACGCCGATTGGGAAAAAGGGCAACTCTCCTCGATTCAAGCGGCCATCAAAAGTCTGCCCGATGGCCTCGACGGGATGCTGTTGTGCCTGGTGGATCACCCGCTGATCAGCGGCAATCTTGTTGGCGACTTGATCGCGGCGTTTTACGCTTCGCAGGCGCCGATTGCGCTGCCGGTGTTCGAAGGGCGCCGGGGCCATCCGGTGATTTTCTCGGCAGAACTTTTTCCGGAGTTGCAGGCCGCACCGATCGACGTGGGAGCGCGAGCCGTGGTGTGGGCACATCGCGCGGAAATCTGCGAATTCCCAACCAACGAAGAAGGCTGTGTGCTCAATCTGAACGACCCGGAAACGTTCGCGCGCGTCACGCGCTCCGCCGAGTAGGCAAGATTCTTCGTTGCGGTATCTCACCTCTACTCGGAGCTCTGAACGGTGGCCTCCTGCGCCTATCCGGCGAAGATAGGCTCAGGACCTCAATTTTCGGCTTTGGAGATTGTAAAAGTTGAGGTCCCTCGAGGCGCAAACTACTCGCCTCTCAGGATGACAAATTTGTTCTTGGGATTTGACAGAATTCAAGATTGAACTTCGCGGGAATATTCCTACAGCTTTTCCACTATCGCTTTCACGCCATCCTCAGCCAACTGCGCCGCGTGAAACGACGCCGGCGGCAACCCACCCAACTCCGTCGCAATCTCCGTGGCATGGATCTCTCGTAACGCAGTGGCAGTGCGCCCGATCATCTTTTCCGTCAGCACTGATGCGCTGGCGATGGAAGCCGTGCAACCCCGGCACAAAAATTTCGCATCGCGGATGACGCCGCTCTCCACAATCACGGCCAGCCGCAACACGTCGCCGCACACGGGATTGCTCACCTCCACGGTTGCCGTTGCTCCCGCCAGTTCACCCGCATTTCGCGGCCTCTGAAAATGCTCCAACACCAACTCGCTGAACATGAGCCCGCTTTCAGGTAGCGCCCCTACTTTTTGGCTGGAAGGTACCTCTTCTCTATCGACGCCACGACCACGTAGTTCGGATCCACCATTTCGGTGAGATGCAGCTTGCCTACTTTTGAAAACAGCTCGTAGGCGTCAAGCTCAGACAATCCATACTCGCGATGCATCCAGTGCACCATTTCGCTAACCGCAATTCGCACGGCGTCGTCCACCGGGCGGTAGATTCCGGTGGTCATGATCTCGCGGTCGTTTTCGAGGCGTGGCCAGCCGGTGCTCTTTCCCTTCACCAGGTCAAAGCGGAACTTGGCCCGCATCGGAACTTCCACGGCGCTGCCCGCCACTTCACCATCGCCCATCGCCGCGTGCCCGTCGCCGAAATAAAAGAGCGCGCCTTTCACGTTCACAGGGAGGTAGAGGGTGTTCCCCGGCGACACTTCCGGCGCGTCCATATTGCCGCCAAATTCCGCCGGCACGATCGAGCTGCGGGCCTCGCCGTTCGCTGGAGCGACGCCAATGCAACCGAGAAAGGGTTTCAGCGGAAACTGAACCTTGAAATCGGAATCCGTCGCCTGAAAGGTGATCAGTTTTTTCTCTGCGTCAATCGGGTAATACCACGCGCGTTCCGGCAACGATTTGGTTTCCAACATCGGCGTGTAGTGGGTGGCGTTCGCTGCGCCAAATCCGGGCGAGAACGCGCCCACTCCCTGCTTGCCGTCCACCTGCAAATCGAGGATGTGCACCACCAGCGTGTCGCCGGGCTCGGCGCCGTCAATGAAAAACGGCCCGGTCAAGGGATTATCGATCTTGATCAGCGAAAACGGATCACCCGGCTTCTGCAGCACGTTCCCGAAGCAATCGAGCGAGTTCGCTTCGAGCACGCCGCCCGCTTTCACATGCGCTACAGGATCCGCCGTCCCAAATGTCGCCTTCGCGTTCTCGATTGTTCCCGTGAAACGCACTAAGTCGCCACTGGGCGTCTGTGCCCAAAGACTCCCCGGCCAAACCAACAGAATCAGTCCCGCAAAGATTCCAGAAACTTTCACACACGTCCTCCCCGTTTCATCTTCGAACTCCATCACACCCGCCAGCCAAGGTCAACATGCTTCACGCGGCCGTATCGCGGCTTCATTGCTTCAATGCTTCATTGCTCCTAGAATCGTTCCTCATGCTCCACGTCGCCGCCGCCGTTATCGAACGATCCGACCGCCGCCTGCTTATCGGCCAGCGCCGTCGCAGGGACTCATCTCCTCTCAAATGGGAATTTCCCGGAGGCAAAGTCCGCTCGGGTGAAACCTTTGAGCAAGCGCTTTCGCGCGAACTCCTTGAAGAGCTGGGCGTCACGCTTACGAAGTTCGTCGAGGTCGCCACTGTACGTCACCACTATGCGAACACTCCCGACGAACTGGAAATCCACTTCTTCGCCGCTCAGTACGCCGAACCCGACATCGCGCCTCACGCCTTCGAACAAATCGCCTGGGTCCTTCCCCGCGAGCTTTCCAATTACGATTTTCTCGCCGCCAACCGAGAACTGATCGCGCACCTCGCCACCGGCAAAATCAAGCCCGCCGAACTCCTGGGGGCGGATTAGGTCATGGCAGATTGCTGGATATAGTGGCCGCTTGCAATTTGAATTACCCTAACGAGCCGGCCCAAAATAGCGATAATGACCCGTAATCTTCCAGTGGAAGAGGACATCTTCCATCTTCGGCCCGGACCCAATGTTGTGAACAACCATACTCCTTCCGGACGCCGTCGACTTCCGGTCCACCACGATGCCGATGTGCGGCACGCCGCCGCCCAGATCCCATGTGACCAACTCCCCTGGCTCGTAGTCTTCTGCGCGCATTGATAGGGGCAACGACGTTCCTTTCCGGCTGAAGAAAACCATCAGATTCGGCACCCGCCGGTGGTCAATATTTGCATCCGGATGAGCCAGCATCCACCTCCGCTGGTTGGGATATGCCGAAAAATTTGCGGCCAAGTCCTCGTGAACTTCCTTTTGCAAATCAATCCCTCGCGCGCGATAAGCGCGGATTACTTCATCGCTGCACACACCTGTATCCGCCGGGACATCCCCTCCGGGATACGGAATCCGCACATATTGGCGATCGTAGCGAACGACGTGGCGTGTCCGCTCAACGGCTGCAGCTGATAATTTCTCTAAAAATGCCTGTTGGTTGACGGATTGGCTGACGCGGCTCGTTTGAACGAAACACGGCCGAGCCACAAATCCTGAAATTATCGTCAAAAATGCAAGCGCACGGCTGAAGCGGTTCCGAAATTGCATTTCGTGTCCACCTAACCCGCCGCAAAACATTTCTGCACCTGAGCACTCAGTCAGGACGCCCGCAACCAACCTAAGAGGTAACCGGGTTCGGCTTTTCCGGGTTGATAGCCAGATCCTTCATCGCGTTCTGCACGGTGGCTTCGCCGACCAGGCCTTCCTGCGCCAGTTCATGCAGCGTAGCCAGGACCACGAAGCGCGAATCCACCTCGAAGAAATCGCGGAGCGAGGTGCGGCCTTCGCTGCGGCCGAATCCATCGGTGCCGAGAATTGCCATGCGCCGCGGCAGCCACTTTGAAATCATCGCCGGCAGCGTCTTCAGGTAATCGGAGGCCGCAACGAAAACACCCTGCTCTTCGCCGAGGCACTGTTTGACGTAGGGCACGCGCGGAGTCTCGTCGGGATGCAGGCGGTTCCAGCGCTCCGTCTCGATCCCGTCCGTGTACAAGCACTTGTAGCTCGTCACGCTCCATACATCCGCCGCCACGCCGTAATTCTTCTCGAGAATTTCCTGCGCCTGCAGCACTTCGTTCAGAATCGCGCCGCTGCCAAGCAACTGTGCCCTCAGCTTCGCTTTCTTGTTCGTCGCCGGCTTGTATTTATACAGGCCCTTCAGGATGCCGTTTTTCACGTCACCCGGCATGTGCGGCATCACGTACGGCTCATTCATCACCGTGATGTAGTAAAAGATGCTCTCGCCCTCTTTGTACATCCGGCGTATGCCCTCATCGATGATCACCGCGATCTCGAACGCAAACGCGGGATCGTAAGCCAACAGGTTCGGCACCGGCATCGCCAGCACGTGGCTGTTTCCGTCCTGGTGCTGCAAGCCCTCGCCCGAAAGCGTGGTGCGGCCGGATGTGCCGCCCAGCAGAAATCCGCGCGTGCGCATATCCGCCGCGGCCCAGATGAAATCCGCGATGCGCTGGAAACCGAACATCGAGTAGTAAATAAAAAATGGGATGGTATTGATTCCGTGCGTTGCGTAAGCCGAGCCCGCCGCGATGAACGACGCCATCGAGCCGGCTTCCGTGATTCCCTCTTCCAGGATTTGGCCGTCCTGCGCTTCCTTGTAGTAGAGCAGGGTGTTCACGTCCACCGGCTCGTACTTTTGTCCCACGCTCGAATAAATTCCCACCGTCCGGAAAAGAGACTCCATACCAAAGGTGCGGGCTTCGTCCGGAACGATCGGCACCACCAGCTTGCCGATTTCCGGATCCTTCAGCATCTTGCGCAGCATGGCGACGAAGGCCATCGTTGTCGATACTTCGCGGCCCTCGCTGCCTTCCAGAAATTCTTTGAAGAGTTCCGTGTGCGCGCCTGAAATCGCCACCGACCGCGCTTTCCGCTGTGGCACGTAGCCACCCAACGCCTCGCGCCGCGCGCGCAGGTAGCGAATCTCTTCGCTGTCTTCCGTCGGCCGGTAGAACGGGACCTTCGCGATTTCCTCATCGCCCATCGGAATGCCGAAGCGCGAGCGAAACTCCCGCAGCTCTTCTTCGTTCAGTTTCTTCTGCTGGTGCGTGACGTTCTTTCCTTCGCCCGCCTCGCCCAAGCCGTATCCCTTGATGGTGCGCGCCAGAATTACTGTCGGCCCGCCCCTGAACTCCGTCGCCGCCTTGTAAGCCGCGTAGACCTTCCGCGGATCGTGGCCGCCCAGCCGCAATCGCCGCAGTGCCTCGTCCGGCAGCGGTTCCACCAGCTTCAGCAGCCGCGGATCGCTGCCAAAGAAAAATTGCCGAACATATTCGCCGCTCGAAACAACCAGCTTCTGGTATTCGCCGTCCACCATTTCGCCCATGCGCTTCACCAGCAGTCCTTCGGTGTCGCGCTCCAGGATGGGATCCCACTCGCTGCCCCACAGAACCTTGATCACGTTCCAGCGCGCGCCGCGGAAAGCCGATTCCAGTTCCTGGATAATCTGGCCGTTGCCGCGCACCGGCCCGTCGAGCCGCTGCAGGTTGCAATTGATTACGAAAATCAGGTTGTCGAGCTTTTCGCGCGAAGCGAGGGTGATTGCGCCCAACGATTCCGGCTCATCCGTTTCGCCGTCGCCGAGGAAGGCCCAGACTTTGGCGTCTGACACCGGCTTTAATCCGCGATTCTCCAGATAGCGGTTGTAGCGCGCCTGGTAAATCGCCATCAAAGGGCTCAAGCCCATCGAGACCGTCGGAAATTCCCAGAAATCCGGCATCAGCCACGGGTGTGGATAGGAAGAGAGGCCGCCGCCCTGCTTTAGCTCGCGACGGAAATTTTCCAGCTTCTCCGTGCTCAGCCGGCCCTCCAGAAAGGCGCGCGCATAAATGCCTGGCGCGGCGTGCCCCTGGAAGTACACGGTGTCGCCTTCAAAATGTTCGCTTCGCGCGCGGAAAAAGTGGTTGAAGCCTACTTCGTAAAGTGTCGCCGCGGACGCAAAGGTGGAAATGTGGCCGCCGATGTTGTGCTCCACCTTGTTGGCGCGGACCACCATTGCCAGCGCGTTCCAGCGGATCAGGGACTTGATGCGGCGCTCCAGTTGTTGGTCGCCGGGAAAAAGCGGCTCCAGCCGCGCGGGAATCGTGTTCGCGTAAGGAGTATTGGCAGTAAACGGCAAATCAATCCCGTTCACCGTGGCGTGGGCGCGCAATCGCTCCAGAATCTCCCGGGCTACCTCCGGGCCGCTGGACTCGAGCACTGAGTCCAGCGACTCCAGCCACTCCTGAATTTCAACATCTTCCATATTCCGCTGTGCGAATGTTTCCTGATCCATGAGAGCGATGGCCTTTCTCTTCTTCCCGCCGGGGCTCACTCGCCGCCGGCACGTTTATTTCGGTGTGCGTCTGACCATCTAGAATACACCCTACCCGCACGCCTCGCATCCCACGGCCTCACAATTCTTTCGCCGGCTTCCTGCGGCGACTCGCGCTTAGCGCTGAGCTAAAGGCTATAAGCCGTGGCCATGAGTGAAGCACGGTTGGTCATCGGCGGTCGGCTTACGGCTTAGGACTTACTGCTTACGACTAAGAACTCTCGCGTTAAAGTGTCCGCCCCCCATCCACCACAAGAACCTCCCCTGTCACAAACTCCGCTCCGATGAGATACATCACGGCGTCCGCGATTTCTCCTGGCCGCCCGGTTCTTTGCAGGGGCGCGCGCTTCGTGAAATCGGCCTGCCATTCGGGGGGATCGCCGGGCATCGTAATCGTCCCCGGAGCGATGGCGTTCACGCGCACCGACGGCGCCAACTCCTTGGCCAGGATTCGGGTCATCATGATTACGCCAGCCTTCGACACAGAATGCGGTAAGAATTCCGTCCAGCCAAGCAATCCACCGATATCCGCAAAATTGATGATTACACCGCGGCCGCTTTTCGCCAGGTGCGGGGCCGCGGCCTGGGCGCAAAAAAAGGGAGCTTTCAGATTGGTGTTCAACGAGGCGTCCCAAGTGGATTCGCTCGTCTCGCCAAACTTCGCTTCCAGGAAATTGGCCGCGCAATTTACCAGAATGTCCAGCCGCGCGAATCGCGATGCCACATTTTGCATTAATTTCTGAATCGCCTGCACATCCGTCAGCTCCGCCGGAAAGGCCGACGCGCGCCGCCCCAGCTTCTCGATCTCGGCGACAACCTCTCGCGCCTCCGCTTCCGACTTCCCATAATGGACGGCCACGTCCGCGCCTTCACTCGCCAAACGCAACGCCACCGCGCGCCCCAAGCGCTTCCCCGCGCCGGTAACCAGCGCCACACGCCCCGCCAATTTCTTGTCTTCACTCATCCCGCCAACTTAACACACTCCCTTCAAATCCAATGTCATTCCCACTCACGTCGAGAGTCATTGTCTCTGATTAGGGTACAGGGACGGCCTCTGGCTTCCTCTTCAGGCTGGCCAGTTGTCTTCGGCAGCAAATACGGCCGAAGGTCCGGCGGTCGCGCCCCGAATAATAGTCTCCGACCAGACAGTCTTCATTGGAGACTCTCAGCATCGCGGTACCGAAGTGCATGTGCATCGTTCTCGTCGCGTCCGCCAATGGCTGATTCTGATACTGGTAGATCAACGCAACTCCATCCGGGTCGCCGATCTGAATCACCGCGGCACAACTGCGTGAAATGGATGAAGTGGTGGCGAGGAATACGGCGAGTTGTGTCCAGGTTTGGAAGATATTGATCACCAGATTGTGGCGTTTTCCGTCAAAAGAAGAGATCAGATAACCTCGCCAGCATCCAGCGAGATTCGGGATTTTGACGAGTCCCAATTTGCAGACAAAAGCGTTCCGCCATAGACGCTTGTCGAAAAGAGTGTAGAGCGCGCCATAGAAAGCCATTAGGGAAGGAGCATCCACCCACCAAGGAACCGAGAGATGAATCATCGCCAAAAATTTGGACGACAGCCACGCCAAAGAAATGGCCACCAGCGCCAGGAGGAGAGGAACAACCCTCCGTTCGTCCGAGTCTGTGCTATAGGCGTGCATGCTTCACCTGTTCGACTTGTCGGAGCCGAACAGGCCGTTGCGGGCCTGCTTAGTTGCGCTTTACACCGGGTTGCTGCTGGGAGGCACCAGGGAAAAGAACTCACTTCGTCAGGACGCGGTTTTCTGAAGATGGAATCCGTTGGTGCGCCACAAGCAAGCAACTGCCGGACGTAGCGCCTCTATCGTAATTAGAACACTACCCCCGTGAGAAAGGTTGGTTTGTTGATTCACGACATATTTGTCGGCCATCGAGCACTTGCTCGCATCCTCACTTCTCC
>DATLVJ010000759.1:0-3285 GCA_035577585.1 Candidatus Limnocylindrales bacterium | reverse complement strand
CCGACGAAATACGCCCAAAACAGATGCCAGGGAATCCACTGCGGCACGATCGAGGCGATGGCCGCCGTCAACGTGAAATGTTCCGTGCCGAAGGCCGCGAGGGGCGCCGCGTAGAAGAGCGGCCCGAACAGAATCAGCTTGTCGAGTCCTCGAGCCTTTTGCCAACCCCCGCGAAGGAAAATCGCCACCAGCCCGATGGCAAGAACCACTCCACCGACAGAGTAGGACCAAATCACCGTGCTGGGGATAGCGAGGAGAACGATGGCTGCCGACCAGTTCACTAGATTGTCGCTCACGGCGATTCCTTTCCGCCCCGTTTGCGCGCTAAACCACTACTTCGATTTTGTTCTGCGCACTCAGCGGCGGAGTCTATCACGGAGGGCGTCAGGCCAGAGTTGGTGCATCTGTACAAGCATAAGTCCCAACAATGTGGGCAATACAATTCTCCGCCGGGGTCACCTAACCTAAAAGATTAGCTGGCTTTGTTAATCTCTTGAGGGTATGTTAAGAGCGTCAATACACACCTACCGCCAAGCCGGGTTGGCCACGGCACCTTGTGCATAAGACGACGCAAAAGCTGAAACGACCCTTCGATTTTTCATCCCACAACGTGGACAAGCTACGGAGAGCGTATTGCCCATCACAGGAGGCGGCACTATGCAGGAAACTGTCACCTTTAATGGAATAATCATCGGCGAGGGCCAGCGAATGGAGTGCGAGGTTCGAGCAACCAGGACCACGCTGGTCGGAGACCCACCGGTGATTTCTGGTTACTGGATTGTGGAATCTGACGTAACGGATGTATTGCCGGATGGCAATTACGAATTACTGGTAAACCGCGAAAGAAGTCGATTCAAGCGGGACGCCGGACGGTTCATCTCGCGCCCATATTAGTTGCTCTCAGAGGGTGACCATTTGAACGACGTTCTAACTGGTTTTGCATAGGCGGCAAGGGCGTTTGTCAGGCGCTAGTAGAGACCGCGGCACTCCGCGTTCGCGCGGGCAAGATTCGCCGGCGGCGGCACGGCGGCTCAGGCTATTATTGTGAACCGTGACTGAATTTCCAGACGTGCCCGTCCCACCTTCCCCGCCTTCCCCACCCATCGCGACGCCGCGACGGAAGAGCTTCCTCAGATTCATTATTCGATGGGTTGTTATTGGCGTGTCGGTTCTTTGGTCGCTTGCCGCGCTGATGCTTTTGGCCGCGCGGTGGATCGACCCACCGACAACCGTGGTGCACATGCAGCGGCGAATGCAGGCCTGGATTCACCACAAGCCTTATCACGAACGCTACAAATTCATTCCGCTCGGCCAAATCTCGAGCGATCTGCAGCACGCCGTGATTGCCGCCGAGGACGGGCGCTTCTACCAGCACCATGGATTCGATTGGCAAGAGATCCAAATCGCCGCGGAAGAAGATCTGGAGGGCGATCGCACTCGCGGCGCTTCCACGATCACGCAGCAGCTCGTAAAGAACCTGTTCTTCGGAACGGGCCGCTCTTTTCTCCGCAAGGGCGCAGAGGCCACGCTGGTGCCGGTGGCCGAATTCGTCCTCGGCAAACGGCGCATTCTGGAGATATACCTCAACGTAGTCGAATGGGGCCCGGGAATTTACGGTGCTGAGTCGGCGTGCCGCTACTACGATGAAAGCGGTGCACGGAATATCAGCCGGCAACAAGCGGCCCGCCTCGCGGCGATTTTGCCAGCTCCCCTGAGGCGACGACCCGAGCGCATGAACAATTACAGCGAAACCATCCTAAGGCGGATGGGCCAAATAGGGTGGTAAACGAGGCGAACATTCGGCAATCCGGCGGTTTTGCTACTCCCGGGCCGGGTTCTTGTTCACTTGCCGCGAGCCGCTATTTACACGCAACGATTAGCCCGTTACTATCTGCAAGACTTTTCACTCCACTTTGCGAACCGCGTTTTTTGCTCTTCCCGCGGGACGCTTTTTGCGCGAGACGGGCGCCTTGATCTTCGACGATCTGCGGGCCATCCAGCTACGCCACGGTTTTCTGCCGAAGGCGGAGCTTGAATCGTTGTCTGCGCGAACGCAGACGCCACTTTATCAACTTCACAGCGTTGCGAGCTTCTATCCGCATTTTCATCTTGTGCCGCCGCCGCGTGCGGAGATACGCGTTTGCGCAGACATGAGCTGCCATTTGAACGGTGCGTGCGAATTGCGAGCGGAGCTGGAGACGCGATTTGCCGGAAGTTCGAAAAGCGACGTGGAGATTCGTGATGTTTCATGTCTCGGGCGATGCGATCATGCGCCGGCTGTTTCGATTAACGACCGGATTTTTACGAATGTGACTGCCGAGAATGCGGAAGCGCTGGCGCGCGCGGCGATTCGCGGGGACGAATTGCACGAGGATCATCCGCCGGCGCAAAGAGTGGAATGCGCGTCCGATCCTTACGACGGGCCAGAGAAATATCGCGTCCTGCGGCAGCTGATTATCGGCAAGGATTACGACGAGGTGTTGGCAACGCTGAAGGAATCGGAGCTGCGCGGGATGGGCGGCGCGGGATTTCCCACTTCGATGAAGTGGGATTTGGTGCGCAAGCAGCCGGTTGCGGAGAAATATATTGTTTGCAATGCCGATGAAAGCGAGCCGGGGACGATCAAAGACAGATTTATCATGACGCACCTGCCGCACCTGGTGATTGAGGGCATGGCGATTGCGGGGCTCGTGACGGGCGCAAAACACGGCATCCTTTATATCCGGCATGAATATCATTTGCAGGAAGAGATTCTTGGGGAAGAGATTCGACGGTGTTATCGCGCGGGGTTGCTCGGCAAGAATTTAATGGGCAGCGGACTCGATTTTGATTTAAGGGTGTTTGTAAGTCCGGGCGGATATATTTGCGGAGAAGAGAGCGCGTTGATCGAGGCGATTGAGGGACACCGCGCAGAGCCACGGAATAAGCCGCCATTCCCGGGTGTGAACGGACTGTATCAGAAGCCGACGGTGATCAATAACGTGGAGACTTTTCTGAATGCGCCGCAGATTCTGGCGCGCGGGATCGATTGGTACAAGTCGGCGGGACAAGGCGGATCGCGCGGACTGAAATTCGTTGGCGTAAGCGGACATTGCGCGAAGCCGGGGATTTACGAAGTGCCGATGGGCATTCCGATGCGCGAAGTGCTTTTTAATTATGCGGGCGGAGTGCGCGGCGGGCGGCAGTTGAAGGCTTTCGCACCTTCAGGGCCGTCGTCGGGATACTTGCCGGCTGCCATGGTGGACGTGCGGCTGGATTTCAAGGCTCTTGCCGAAGCGGGATCGA
>DATLVJ010000758.1:0-10101 GCA_035577585.1 Candidatus Limnocylindrales bacterium | reverse complement strand
ACGTTGATGCGATGCGTCCGGCCACTTCCCAGACGCTCGAATTCCTGCTCTTGCAGGACCCGCAGCAGCTTAGGCTGCAATGCTAAGGGCAGGTCTCCGATCTCATCCAGGAAAAGCGTCCCTGCATCGGCCATTTCGAAGCGGCCCATTTTCTGCGCCACAGCCCCGGTGAAAGCGCCCTTCTCGTGTCCGAAAAGTTCGCTTTCCAACAGGTCAAAAGGAATGGCGGAGCAATTCAGCTTCACAAACGGGCGACCGCAGCGTGCGCTGATATTGTGAATGGCATGGGCGATCAACTCTTTACCGGTGCCCGTCTCACCTTCAATAAGAACGGTCGAATCCGTGGGCGCCACTTCGCGCACCAACTCCAGTACCTCAAGGAGAGAGGCGCTGCTGCCGACCATACTTTTGAAATCCTCGGATGTCACACCCTCGCCATTTCGCCTGGACTTTTCAGAGCGAACGAAGTGCATTCCTTCGACGCTGTCTTTGGAGAAAATATTTTGAGTCGCCATGATTTTCGTACCTCGGTTCCTGCAAACTTTCTTTATCTTCTGGGCCATCTCCGGTGTGGCGCGATCGCTCCGGATACATCTGGTACCGGTCAACCGCCCCCGAAGTTCACTGTGTCGAGAGTCTGCAATGAATGCAGCGTCGCATACAACCGTCAATGGTCGGGTAATGGGGTTCCCTAATCAGGGTATTCAGCGCTGCGACTTTAGTCGCAGACGAGAAAGCTGGTCTAGAGCTCCGGAGCTTCAATGTGCCGTCTGCCGAATAGCCGGGCATCGAGGGACCAAGCGCCAGGCCCGATCATGGCCAATGTGACGCCAAGAGCCGCGGGGATCAAAGGAATCCAAGAACCAGTCGTACGCGAGACGAGGATCCAAATCTCAGCCAGGCCGATTAGTGTTCCGACCAAAGGAGTCCACAAACCCAATAGGATAAATATACCCAAGCCCGCCGCGATGAGTTCCGGCAGAGCGGCAGACCACGACGCTTCCGCAAGTCGGTTGACCGCGCAGTGGATAAGCACGGCGGCGGTCAGCCCGCGTTGAAATAGAAGGCCTCGACCAGCCCAACCGTTTGCGAAATTCGAGAAAAGACGTTGCAATAGCACCTCTTCTCAAGGTTAGGGAATTCCCAGCAGGATCGTAACGGCTGAAAGGAGTGGTCTGCCATCACCCAAAAGTAGGACAGATCGGCCTCCTTCCGGCTGGCTATAACTCTATGATTCCGCGTTTTAGGCCGATCGTAACCGCATGAGCGCGATCGTTAGCGCCAAGCTTGGAGAGTATGTTGGTAACGTGGCTCTTGACCGTCGCTTCTCCGATGGAGAGCTGATCGGCAATGAGTTTGTTGGAGTTTCCGGAGGCAATCAGCCGCAATACATCAAGTTCGCGCGACGTCAACTCGTCATCGGTCGCATGCTCAGCCAACTGCGTCGCGACGTCCGGAGGAATTCTCTTTTGTCCGGCATGGACAGCACGGATAGTTTCCAGCAGTTCTCTATGGACATGCCCCTTCAATACGTAACCGCGGGCACCCGCTTTAAGGGCCCGCAACACTTGAGCGTCGCCTGTATAAGTCGTAAGAACAATGATGCGCGCATCAGGGAATTCATTCTGAATGTCGCAGATCGCTTCGATTCCATTAAAACTCGGCATTTGAATATCCATTAAGGTCACATCCGGACGGTGCACTCGGAAGCTCTCTACAGCTTCTTGCCCGTTCGACGCTTCGGCCACCAATTTCATATCAGGTTCGGCATTGACTAGTGCCGCGATCCCCTTGCGGAGCAGCGGGTGGTCGTCGACGGTAAGGATGCGAATCAGCCTAGGATCGGAACTCATCACTCCTGCCTTTAGTGAAATAGCGTGAATCGTCGCTTATTAGGCGATTTCTCGTAGGCCACGGCGCCTGGGACGGTTAGCTGAACTTCGGTGCCCACTCCGGCCTCACTCCAAAAATCCAGACGCGCTCCAATTTGTTGCGCTCGCTCCCGCACACCGCGTAAGCCCCAGTGACCCGCGCTCCCGCCAGCCTGGAGAACCTGGGGATCGATACCCTTTCCATCGTCGCGGATTCGCACGCGAAGCAGGCGTTGATCGTATCGAATTTCAGCCTCGATGTGATGCGCCCGTGCGTGCCGGAAGGCATTTTGCAGGATCTCGCGTGTGATCCGGTAGACTTCCGTCCGCGGTAGCGGTGACAGGGATTGTTGCTCGCCCTCCACAGTTAGCCGGAAGACCGGTGAATCGCCATTCGTTTGTTGGGAATGCGCCAACTCTTGACTGATGTTGGTCAGCCATTGCGCGAGATTGCACTCATCGATCTGCTCCAAACGCAGCTGCTGAATCGCACTTCGGCCCTCGCTAATGGCTTGTTCGGTCGCACCGATTGCGTTGTCGAGAACGTCCATTGCTTGGTCGGGGCGCCGCGGCAGCATGTTGCGTGCCGCTTGAAATTGAAACATCAGTCCGTGGAAGCTCTGCAGCAAGGTGTCATGCAAGTCCCGCGCGATCCGCTCTCTTTCCGCAAGACGTGCTCCCATGCTCGCCCGAATTCGTTGGGTCGCCTGTTTCAGCCGCAATAGGTAAAGAAGGTACAAGAGCGCCATTGCCGTGAGGATGCAAAGCGCGAGAAACCACTGCGTCTGATAAAAAGCCGGCAAAATCGTGAACTCCGCCGTGGCCACCTTGTCCGACCACACGCCGTTTGTATCGGTGTCTGCGACGTTGAAGTGGTACGTGCCCGGCGCAAGATTGCGATAACTCACGGGATTGGCCGCGGTCACTTCGTGCCAGTCCTTGTCGGTTTCCTGCAACTTGTAGCGAAAGCGGATGGCCTCCGGATCCGAAAGGCTGACCGCGGCATAGTTGATCTGTACGCTGGAGGTGTGTGCGGGAAATTTCAGAGGAGAAACTGGAGCATAAAATTTGTCATCGGCGGAAACCGACTGAATGCTGATCGGAGGTGGCGGCACGTTATTTCCAGACCGAGTTGGGTCAAGCCACACCACACCCTCGTGCCCAGCGAACCATAGCCTCCCATCGGTGCCCTCGATGGCGGTGTTTAGCGGGCGCAACTGCTCTGCAAACCCAGGCAGGCCCTCCCGCCTGCCAAAATGCTCGCCTTTGACCTGATGAGAAGGGTTCTTTAGTGCCTCCGAGATTTCTGAGCGATGAACGTGAAAGATCCCGCCGAGGCCGTTAAGCCACAGGTCCCCATTTGCCGTTTCTACGATTCCAGAGATTCCACGCAGCCACTTGTCATCCACACTGGTGATGTCGTGGAAGCGTCCATGGTCAAACTGCTGCAACCCGAATTCGCCGCCAATCCAGATTTCCGATCCGCGCCCGTAGATCGCGGTCACGTTACCCACGCGAAGACCATCGCTCGGGCCGAATACCTGGACTCGGTCGCCGTCCAGCACGGCCAAGGTACTCTTGGTGTAGCCAAACCACCCGCGCCCCAGGCTGTCGGTGAATTCAATCACCACCCCTGTCTTGGGAAGGTTCTCGCGGCCACCATAAGGTGTCCAAACGCCGTTTGCGAATCGATACAATCCGTGGCGTCCGAACGAAACCCAGAGCCCTCCGAGTCGATCCTGGGTAATCGTCTGCAGGAAAAGAGCCTGATCCGCCATTTCGCGGGGGAGGTTGACTCGAACCAGATCGCCACCCACAAGATGCCAGAGCCCTCCAGACCCGCCGAACCAAAACGTCTTATCCGGTGCGTTGTAGGCGAATCCCGGAGAGCCGGGCATCGACCTCCGCAACTCGGCCGCACTGCTGGACACACGACAAAGAGAGGAGGAGCGTCCGTTGGGGTCAAAGCTAATCCATACCGCCCCATGGTCACCAGGGGCCACAGTAAAAGCTGCACCGCCTGCCGCGGTCTTCGGAAATTCCTGTCCGATGAGCGGACGGTAAAAGAATCGATGGAGACCCTCCTGAGCGCCAAACCAGATATTACCCTCGCGATCGACCAGCTTTGCACCGAAGTTCGGATCGACGTTGTAGGTTTCGCAATTGCTCCGGGAGACCTTGGTTAGGACATCGGAAATCGGTTCTATCGCAGAAGAGTGGATCAAAACAGGATCTTTTTCTGGCGAAATCCAGATGCCGTTGTTTCGGTCAACAATTTGAAAGGAGCCTTTCCTGAGTACAGGGTAGGCGAGTGGCACGTAGTCGGAATTGTCACCAGCATTGTGAACGACCCGTTTGCTTGAGGGGCTGGTCACGACCTTTCCATCAGGGTCCACGGTAAAGCCCTGAACATGCAGATTAGTCTCGGCCGCCCGGAACTTTCTGGCTCCCGGTGAAAGATAAAACAGGTGCCTCCTCGTAGATATATAATTTGCTAGGCCCGTCAAAATCCAGAGTAATCCCTCCCGATCAAACCTCGCTTCACCGACAGCTTCGAGCGGAGCGTTCCACTCCGCTCCGATGTGCTGCCAACTCGAATGGTCGAATCTCCAAAGACCGCTGCCTGTGGCGGCCCAGAGGGTCCCATCCCGGTCTTGGGCGAAGTTGTACACAGATCCGGCTGAGGAGGCGATTTCGCCACCGTAGTTGGTCACTCTTTCATCGTGCACGAAGCTGAAGCCTCCGAACGTATAGCCTATCCAAAGTCCGCCGGTCGGCGGCGCGTACAAACTGTGAACGTTTGTTGAAAGGAGTGGATCGCCGAACCGCGAGCGGAACGGCTCGAATCGAGTGCCGTCGAAACGAAAAAACCCGGTTGGAGTTCCAATCCAGAGGAAACCGTCAGTGGTCTGCGCCAGGGCAAGGAGGTTTTGCGGCGCCCCCTCCTTAAAGGTCCACACATCGTGGCCAACCTGAAGATTTGCTGCTCGCGGTTTTTGTCCGAAGAGTGATGGACAGCCAAGCGAAGCGAGCACGAGGAGCAAAAGAAGCCTGCACAGCCACAGCATCGAAATATAGCCAGAAGCGAATGCGAGAGAGTATTTGCATTCGAGAGGCCTAGGTTGAGCCGTGCAACGGCGCTTCTTCATAATCCGCTGCACTCAGTCGGGAATGCGCCCTCGCAGCGCCGTTCGGTAATTCCTAGCTTCTTCATCTTGGCAATCAGCGTGGTCCGCTTCAGTCCTAACCGGGCGGCGGCGCCACGGGGTCCCCCCACAACCCAACCCGCCTCTTGCAAAGCATGCAAGATCAACGCTCGCGTGGAATCCCTGAACGTGTTCTCCGAAGGAGATACCGATACGGGATTCTTGTCCGGTAGGGGATTGGCAAGCACTCCGTCGTCCGACCGGATCACCGCTCGTTCGATCAGGTTCTGAAGCTCGCGCACGTTCCCAGGCCAAGAATAGGACACGAACGCATCCAATATGTCCTGCGGTATAGGACCAATCCGCTTGCCCATGCGCCGGGCAAAAACCTCCACAAAGTGCTTGGCTAATTGGGGAATATCTTCGCGCCGCTCGCGCAGCGGTGGCAGCACGACAGGAAATACGTTTAGACGGTAGTACAAATCACTGCGGAACTCTTTCTTGGCGACCATCTCCCCTAGATCTCGATGCGTTGCCGCCACCAGACGAACGTTGATGCGATGCGTCCGGCCACTTCCCAGACGCTCGAACTCCTGTTCCTGCAGGACCCGCAGCAGCTTCGGCTGCAACGCCAGGGGCAGGTCGCCGATTTCATCCAGGAAGAGGGTGCCGGTATCGGCCATTTCGAAGCGGCCCATTTTCTGCGCCACAGCCCCAGTGAAAGCGCCTTTCTCGTGTCCGAAGAGTTCGCTTTCCAACAGGTCAAAAGGAATGGCGGAGCAATTCAGCTTCACAAACGGTCGCCCGCAACGTACGCTGATGTTGTGAATGGCACGGGCGATTAACTCCTTGCCGGTACCGGTTTCCCCGAGGATTAGGACCGTCGAATCGGTCGGCGCCACACGTTCCACTTCAGCGAGAACGAACTCCAGAGCTGGGCTTTCGCCGATAATCTCGTCAAACCCATTCTCGGGACGACCATCCTCAGATGACCGAACTGTGTTGAGTCCTTCCACAATCGACCTTCCTACAATAAAGTGCGGGGCTTAGGTATCCAGTGCTGCGCGTACGCTGTCTAGCAATACTCCTCTGTCTAAAGGTTTAGTCAGAAACTTCACTGCTCCAGCCCTCAAAGCTTGCATGCGCATTTTCTCATCCCCCTGCGCCGTGATAAAAATGATAGGAATCTTGCGGTGATCCTTCTTAAGGTCTGCTTGGAGTTCCAAACCTGACATTCCAGGCATACGGATATCAGCGATCAGACATGCGACGCGGTCCAGTTCCGCATAGTTCAGGAATTCTTCGCCAGACGCAAACGCCACAGATCGGAAGCCAGCCGCCTTCATAAGGCCGTGCAGCGCGTTTCGGATCAACTCGTCATCGTCCACAATTGCAACCACTGTCCGATCCTCCTCGTAGCCCATGGTGCAAGGCTAATCCGTGGAAAGCGCAGGGCAAGCTATACCTTGGTCTAGGTGGCGCTCTCGACGGTATCGGTGAAGGTTTCTAGATCGAGGGGAAAAGCCTGAGCTTCTCTGCCATTCTGACTAACTCGGCGAGAGATCTAGCCTGCATCTTGCGCATCATCTGAGCGCGATGCAGCTTGACCGTGACTAGGGTAGTCCCGAGTTCTGATGCGATCTGCTTGTTCAGCAGTCCAGACACCACGAGACGCATGACTTGGTGCTGACGCGGGCTTAACTTGTCGTAGCGCTTTTGTAAGAGAGCAATGTCTGCCTGCTCTTTGCGGCGGACGGAATCGCGAGCCAGAGCATGCTGGATGGCGTCCAGGAGGGCGTTTCGATTAAGAGGTTTGGTCAGGAATTCTACCGCGCCCGACTTCATGGCCTTCACTGACATCGGTATATCACCGTGCCCGGTGACGAAAATGATCGGGATGTGGAGGCCCGCATCCTTGAGGTGCTGCTGAAAATCCAGGCCGTTCACTCCGGGAAGGTTTACATCCAATATCAGGCAACTGAGACTATCCGAGGGCTTTCTCTGGAGAAACTGTTCTGCCGTCTCGAAACATTCGGACTGCAAGTCTGCCGACTTCAGCAGGCCCCGTATCGACGCGCGTATGTCGGCATCGTCATCGATAACGAACACCGTGGGACTATTCGCGAGCGTCATTTTGTACGCCTCTTCGGAATGTGCTCGCTTGGCTGATCATACTGGGAATGCTCGAACCAGCCATATTTGCGCGCCCAGGTCCTCGGAGAAACCACAAGAACGGGCAAACCGCCGCTCACTCAGTGAACAGCATCATAACTCAGGTGCTCGCGTTTTTGCGATCCGGGTTGCCGCGGCCTTATCGTAAAGATAGGTCGACGATTCTATACGAGAAAACGTTTTGCCACAGATACCGAGGGCCAGATCTTGCTCATCTCGAATCGCTCTCAGAGAGTTCCGAGGCTGGCACCGCCGTCCACAAACAGAGTTTGGCCGGTAATAAACGCGGCTGCATTGCTGGCAAGAAACGCGATGGCGGCAGCGACCTCACTCGGATGTCCGAACCGCCGCATCGGCACTTTGCTCAGATAGCGGGCCTCGCCTTCGCTGCCTTGCGGATTGTTCGAGCGAAACAATTCTGTTTCGGTGGGCCCTGGCGCAACAGCATTCGCGGTGATGCCGTCAGCCGCGAGTTCGATTGCCATGGTGCGTGTGATGCTTTCCAGCGCGGCCTTTG
Organism: Candidatus Limnocylindrales bacterium; assembly: GCA_035577585.1. Taxonomy (GTDB): domain Bacteria; phylum Acidobacteriota; class Terriglobia; order Acidiferrales; family UBA7541; genus Acidiferrum. The sequence goes on along the minus strand of DATLVJ010000758.1, from coordinate 2,395 downwards.
CCGCAGCGTAGCTTGAACGAAACGCGAGCCCGCGCGTGACAAGGCTGGTGATGTTGATGATCCGCCCAAAGCGAGCTGCCCGCATTCCGGGCAGGAGCCCCTGAGTGAGTTGCAGGGCTGGACGCACATTTAAATCCATTACCTTCGCGAAAACGTCCGGATCGACTACATCCACGCGTTCGTGCCGGGCGAGCCCGACATTATTGACAATCCCCACCACGTTGCCGAGACTAACCAGTTGATCTGCGAGAGCCTGCGTTTTCTCGCGGTCGGCTAGATCAGCTTCGATAAATTCGCCGGGGAAATTTGCGGGCGAACTTCTTGCCACGCCGATTACCAACCATCCATTTTCCACCAGGGCATCAGCCGTCGCCCGGCCGATGCCTTTTGACGCTCCTGTAATGACGATGGACCTGACCATGGCTGCAGCTTGACTGCTCCCTCGTTAGCTTCTGATGGCCAACCTACTTGGCGATGGCGCGAAGAAACAAGCCCGCCAACCCGCCCCCGATCAGTGGGCCGATTACTGGCACCATCGAATAGCTCCAGTCCGATGCACCTTTGCCTGCAATGGGGAGCACGGCATGGGCCATGCGCGGTCCAAAGTCGCGAGCGGGATTGATCGCGTAGCCGGTGGTTCCTCCGAGCGAAAGGCCGATGCCCCAAACCAGGGCAGCAACTAGGTAAGGCCCGAGCCCCGCCGCCGGTCCCGAAGCAGCAACAGCCTTCGAAAAGATGGCACCGACCACAAAAACCAAAACGAATGTGCCGACAATTTCGCTGACCAGGTTTGCGCCAAATCTGCGGATCGCAGGCGCGGTGCAGAAACACGCAAGTTTCAAGCCCTGATCGGGGGTCTCCTTCCAATGCGGCAGGAAGTGCAGCCACACAAGGGCGGCTCCTACAAATGCGCCAGCCATCTGCGCAATCAGGTACGGCGCGAACTTGGCAAACTCGCCCGACGAAACCGCAAAACCCATCGTCACTGCCGGATTGAGGTGCGCATCGCCGCTGCCGCAAGCAACGGCTGTGAATACACCCGCCATCACCGCGAACGCCCAACCGCTCGTGATCACCATCCAACCGGCGCCTTCAGCCTTCGAGCGCTTGAGCAACACATTCGCGACCACTCCGTCGCCCAACAATATCAGTACGAGCGTACCCATGAACTCGCCAAAACAATTTGCAAGCATGTCAGAACCCCTTTTCTGATTAAGACGTTGATTGAACTATGCTGCCCAATCGAAGGAGCGAGTAACCGCCCGCTTCCAGAGGTTGTACATTTCTTCGCGCTTGCCGTTGTTCAGGTTTGGTTGCCATGTGTGGTCAACGGCCCAGTTCGCGCGCAGATCTTTGAGATCTTTGAAGTAGCCGACTGCCAGACCGGCGGCATAGGCTGCGCCGAGTGCGGTAGTCGCGTCCTTCGTGACCGGGCGGACAACGGGTCTGTCGAGAATGTCCGCCTGAAACTGCATCAGCAGATCATCGGCGACCATGCCTCCGTCCGTACGCAGCACGTCCAGCGTGACGCCCGAATCTTTTTCCATCGCCTCGAGCACATCACGGGTTTGAAACGCCGTTGCCTCAAGGACCGCGCGCGCGATGTGCCCTTTGTTGGCATAGCGCGTGAGGCCGGTGATCACGCCGCGGGCGCTGTCTTTCCAGTAAGGAGCGTACAAACCGGAAAACGCGGGAACAAAATAGACGCCACCGTTGTCGCTCACGGTTCGCGCCAGCGATTCGATGTCCGAACTCTTTTCGATCAAACCGAGGTTGTCTCGCACCCATTGCACAAGCGCCCCGGTGATGGCAATGCTCCCCTCGAGTGCGTAATGCGCCGGCTGTTCGCCAAGCTTGTATCCCACCGTTGTCAGCAGGCCCGACTTGGAATCGACCTTGCGCGTCCCTGTGTTCATCAGAAGGAAGCAGCCCGTGCCATAGGTATTTTTTGCTTCTCCTGCTTCGAAGCAGGTCTGCCCCACCAGCGCGGCTTGCTGGTCGCCCAGAATTCCCGCGATGGCTACATTCTTTATCGATGGTTCCTTGGCCAGCCCATACGCCTCGCTGCTAGAGCGGATTTTCGGTAGCATCGCCTCGGGGATTCCAAACGCATCGAGCAGTTCCTTGTCCCAAGACAGGGTCTCGAGATTCATCAACTGGGTGCGGCTGGCGTTGGTGACATCGGTGATGTGGACGCCGCCTTTGGGGCCGCCGGTCAGGTGCCAGACCAGAAAGGTGTCGATGTTGCCGAAGATGGCCTCGCCTGCCTCTGCCAGTTCACGCACACCTTTCACGTGTTCGAGAATCCAGCGAATTTTCAGGCCGCTGAAATAAGTGGTCAGCGGCAACCCGGTCTTCGCGCGGAAGCGGTCCTGCCCGCCGGCTTTTGCCATCT
>DATLVJ010000757.1:0-11544 GCA_035577585.1 Candidatus Limnocylindrales bacterium | reverse complement strand
CACAAAACCCTCGAATGTCTCTGTTGGCCTCGACACTCCCGATGGCTTTGGTTCGAGTGCGCCGGTCGAACTTTCCTTCGACGGCGTCGGCGACCAGTACGCCAAACTCACCGTTACGCCGCCCGCCAAACTCGCGCCGGGCAACTTCACCATCACCGCGTACGCCAAGCGTGGCGACGAGAAATTCTCCACCTCGCTCGAACCGCTTCCCACCATGCCTTCCATCCTCTGGAGCGAGCCCGCGCAAACCGTCGTCCACGCCTTCGATATCAACGTCCCCGCAAATCTTCGCGTCGGCTACATCACCGCCGAAGGCGAAATGATCCCCGAAGCCCTCAAGCGCCTCGGCATCAGCGTCGAAATGCTCGACGCCAACGCCCTCACCTTCGGCGACCTCTCGAAATACACCGCCATCGTCGTCGGCGTCCGCGCCTACGAACTCCGCCCCGAACTTGCCAGCGCCAACAAGCGTCTTCTCGATTACGTCTCCAACGGCGGCACGCTCGTCGTCCAGTACAATCGCGACTTCATTTGGAACAAATTCCTTCCCGCGCCTTATCACGCCACCATCGGCAATCCCACGCCGCGCATCACCGACGAAACCGCCGAAGTGAAATTCCTGAAGCCCGATGACCCGCTGCTCAACACGCCCAACAAAATCACCGCCACCGATTTCCAAGGCTGGGTTCAAGAACGCGGCCTCTACTACTGGAGCGACTTCGACACCAAATACACGCCGCTCCTCTCCATGCACGACCCCGGCGAAAAAGATCTCAACGGCGGCCTCGTCTACACGCCGCTCGGCAAAGGCGTCTACATCTACACCGGCCTCGCCTTCTTCCGCGAACTCCCCGAAGGCGTCCCCGGCGCCTATCGCCTATTCGTGAATCTACTCAGCGCCTCGCAGTCGGCGCACTAGCACTGCCACCGGTAAACCAACTGAGCACATTCCTCCGCGCCGTCCTTCGCCCTGCGCTATGCTCTCTACTGTCCAGTACAACGGTCATCGCCGCGCAGCTTCCTGCCTCACCAACCGAAGCGCGCCCAAAACTTGGGGAGTGAATCGAGCATGAAATTCCGGAAAGACCCTTCCACCGTCCGCACTGTAGCCAGCCGTGTCTTTTTCTTCACATTCTTCCTGCTTCTAGCCCTGTCGCTCGCTTCCACCGCTTCGGCGCAAAACAAGAAAAAGAAAAAGAACGACACCACCCCAAATCCCGCCACCGCCACCATCCTTCCCGACGAACAGCGCATCGACAACGCCATCGGCGAAATGCTCGGCGCCTGGCAACTCGGCGACGTCGAAAAACTCCACTCCCATTACGCCGACGACGTCGACGTCGTCAACGGCATGTGGGCCCCGCCGGTTGTTGGCTGGCCCAACTATCTCACCAGCTACCAGTCGCAACGCGCCCGCGCGCAACAGGTGCGCCTCGACCGCAGCAACACACTGATCCGCCTCGCGCCTGGAAACAGCGTGGCCTGGGCTTCCTATCAGTGGGAATTTACGGCAGTGGTGGATGGCGTTCCGTCGTCAGCCTTCGGCCATACCACTCTGGTCTTCGAAAAGCGCAACGACAACTGGCTGGTGGTCCACAATCATACTTCTCTGGTGCAGTCTTCGCAGGCAGCCGCTCCGGCGGCGCAACCCCCTGCGGCTACACCTCCAAAGCCCTGAGCCCCTGGCGGCCCCGCGTAGCCACGCCTGCGCCTAAAAATTCTTCAGGCCGTGGTAAACGAACATCCCGGCAATCACCAGCAGCAGCACGCCCGAGGTGATCCCACTCATCATCAGCGGCTTCCCCAGCGACTCAATCTTTTTAACCAACTCGCGCTGCTCCCTGGCCATATGTTCCTGCGCCGCATCGAGGAAGATCTGATCGTCTTCATGGCTGGAGAGCACGCTGCGCCATGCGATCAGCAGCAAAAACACGGCGGTAACGACTCCCCAGACGATCAGCAGATACATCAGTGGCCCCGAAAACGCCAATTCCATGGCTCCCATATGCAACCTCCGGTGGAACCCGTCCGCGGTGCCTACTCCCAACTGTAGGCAGAGCTTTTCAGGCGGAGTATAGCACTCTGGCTTTAGAATGCTAGTGACCTGGGGGCCCCTGAAACGGTCGCCAATTTGGCCCCCGCCGGGGCCCCCATTCGTTGACAAACGCCTTTCCCGACCCCAAAATAAGACCTGCCTGTAGTGTTTCCCTGTGCCCGAATGGCGGAATTGGCAGACGCGCTAGCTTCAGGAGCTAGTGGCCTCACGGTCGTGGAGGTTCGAGTCCTCTTTCGGGCACCATCTCTCTCGCTATCGACTCCCTCGTCATCCAAATCTGAATTCTCTCGCACCACCGGTATGAAGCGGTGTCATTCTGAGCGTCCCGGTTCCGACCGGGACGCGAAGAACCTCAACTTAAGTCCCTCCACAAACTTCCGTTAGGCCTCCCCAACTCCCCGCTGAATTCTCCCCCCGCTTCGCGTATCCTTCTTCCCTATGCACCTCAACCCTCGTCACTCGCGTTTCTGGCCGGCAATATTTTTCGTAATACTCCTCCTCACCTGCGCCACAACTCTCCACTCCGACGAATGGAAAGCCCGCCACGCCCTCGTCGCTCCCAACGGCACGATGACCCTCACCATGCCTCCCGCGCCCTCTGAAGTCTTCTTCGCCGGCCCCGCCGATCCTTCCGATCCCTCCTGGCTTACCGGCCTCGAAAGCTGGCGCAAAGAACGCCGCACCCAACTCCGCCTCAATGAATCCGACTACACAAATCCCGATCTCGCCTGGACCCAGCGCACCTTCTCCCAAGTCCAGCTTCTCGTCTGGGACCGCTCCATCTACGATCCCGAAACCCGCCGCTACACCCCCGAAAAATTTCTCGCCGAAACCGAGCGCCGCCTCGGCCCCATCGACGCCGTCCTCCTCTGGCACGTCTATCCCAACCTCGGCGTCGACGATCGCAACCAGTTCGATCTCCTCCGCGATCTCCCCGGCGGCCTCCCCGCTCTCAAAAAGCTCGTCGACGATTTTCACCGCCACAACGTCAAGGTTCTTTTCCCCGTCCTCGCCTGGGATTCCGGCACCCGCGAAGAATCCGCGCCTCCCTGGATAGCGCTCACGCAACTCCTGAAAGAAACCAGCGCGGACGGCATCAACTTCGACACGCTCGAAAGCGTCCCCGCCGATTTCCGCGCCGCTTCCATCGCCGCCGGCCATCGCCTCGCCTTCGAGCCGCAATTCGAAATTCGCGACGAATCCGTAGCCTGGAGCACCCTCGGCTGGAACGACTGGGTCACCTGGGAAGACGTCGCCTATCCCTTCACCCCGATGGTCAGCAAAACTCGCTGGCTTGAGCCGCGCCACATGATCAACGTCACCGACCGCTTTACCCGCGACAAAACCGACAGCCTCCAGCACGCTTTCTTCAACGGCAGCGGTTACGCCATGCTCGAAAACCTCTGGGGCTTCTGGTATCCGATGTCGCCGCGCGACGCCGAAGCCGTCCTCCGCTTCACCCGCATCGAACGCGCCTTCGCCGAAAATCTTGTCAGCCCCGGCTGGCAGCCGCACACACCCACGCTGCAATCCGGAGTGTTCGCCAGCAAATTTCCCCTGCCCCAACGCACTCTTTGGACTATCGTCAATCGCAACGAATTCGATCTCGACGGTCCACAACTCCGCGTTCCCTACAGTCCCGGCCTCCACTTTTACGATCTCTGGCACGGCGCCGAACTCCAGCCGCGCATCAACGCGCAGGAAGCAACGCTGAGTTTTTCGATGGAAGGCCTCGGCTTCGGCGCCATCCTCGCCACCACCGAGGACGCCAGGTCCGCCCCACTCCCCGAACTCCTTCCCTTCATGGCCGAGCGCTCCAAAAAATCCCTGCGCGAATATCCCCGCGCGTGGTCCGCGGTTCCGCAAACCATCGTAGACATTCCGCCCACCAAGCCCGCCGCCACTGCTCCCGCCGGCATGCTCAAAATTCCCGAAGGCGATTTCGACTTCTCCGTCCGCGGCATCGAAATTGAAGGCGGCAACGATCCCGGCGTCGACGTGCAATATCCGTGGGAAAATTCCCCGCGCCGCTCCCATCTTCATCGCCTGCATCTTCGCGCCTATTACATCGACCGCACACCCGTCACCAATCTGCAATTTAAACAGTTCCTCGACGCCACGCACTACCATCCCGCCGACGATCACAATTTTCTGCGCGATTGGTCGGGTGGCAATTTCCCCGCCGGCTGGGACGCCAAGCCCGTCACCTGGGTCTCGCTCGAAGACGCCCGTGCCTATGCAGCCTGGGCCGGTAAACGCCTGCCCCACGAATGGGAATGGCAGTACGCCGCGCAATCGGCCGACGCGCGTCTCTATCCCTGGGGCAACGATTGGAACGCCTTCAACGTTCCCACCGCCGACCGCGGCCACACTCACGCTCCACTGGCAAACGTCGACGCACACCCGCAGGGCGCCAGCCCCTTCGGACTTCTCGATCTAATCGGAAATGTTTCGCAATGGACCGACGAATTTCGCGACGACCACACCCGCGCAGCCATCCTCCGCGGCGCCGCCGCCTATCAACCCCTGGGCTCCGTCTGGTATTTCCCCCAAACCTATCGCCTCGACGAACACCAGAAACTTCTCCTCATAGCCCCCAGCCGCGACCGCGCCGCCACCATCGGCTTCCGCTGCGTCGTCGACGCCCAGTAGCAAGTGACTGGTGATTCGTGACTGGTGACTGGTGGCAAGAAATCCTGTAGCCCCTGTAGCGGCCGCCTTCCGAGGCGGGCGCCTTTTGCCCGTCCCGAACGACTCCACGGGGCGGGCGCCTTTTCGCAGTAGTCCGCACCGACCAATTCAACTACCCAAAAAATTCCACGCGTCTCCAAAAATTTGTCATCTTGAGCCTATCCGACGAGGTCCGTTGTTTGGATTCCGGTGGTATTTACCGGAGATGCGCGAAGGACCTCAACCCCAGCGTCTTGCCACCAACTCAAATTCGAAGCATCTCTTCACCAGTCACTGGTCACCAATCACCAGTCACCGCTCCTCACTCCGCCGCCAGCACCGCATACCTCACCACAAACAACCCGGTCAAAATCCAAAGCAGCACGCTAACCTCTCTCCACTTCCCCGCCGCCACCTTCGCCGCCGTATACGAAATCACTCCCAGGCTCAACCCTGTCGCAATGCTGAACGTCAGCGGCGTAGCCACCAGCGTCACAAACGCCGGAAACGCCTCCGTAAACTCTTTCCAATCCACCTGCGCTATCGATTCCGTCATCAGCGCCCCCACCAGCAGCAAAGCTGGCGCGGTCGCAAACGCGGGAATCGCCGCCGCAACCGGCGAGAAAAACATTGCCGCAAGGAACAGCGCCGCCACCATCACGTTGCTCAATCCTGTCCTCGCCCCCGCCGCCACTCCCGCCGCGCTCTCGATGTAGCTCGTCACCGTCGACGTCCCGGTCATCGCCCCGAACATCGTTCCAATCCCGTCCGCCAGCAGCATCCGCCCCACGCGCGGAATCTTTCCGTCCTTCACAAATCCGCCCTGCTCGCACACGCCCACCATTGTTCCCACGTTGTCGAACAGATCCACAAACAGAAAAATAAAAATAATCTCCAGTAACCCCAGGTGCAGCGCCCCGCGCAAATCCATCTTGAAAAAAGTAGATGAAGGATGCGGCAGCGCCACCCAGTGCTCCGGCAAGTGCGCCAGCCCGCGAAAAATTCCAAACACCGCCGTCCCCAGAATTCCCAGCAGAATCGCCCCGTTCACCCGCCGCACCATCAGCGCCAGCGTCAGCAAAATCCCCACGCAAGCCGCCTGCACCGAAGGGTCCGCAAAACTCCCCAAACTCACAAACGTCGCCGGATTCGCCACCACCAGCTTCGCGCTCCGCAATCCCACAAACGCGATGAACATCCCGATGCCGCCCGCCGTCGCGTGCTTCAATCCCAGCGGAATCCCGTTCACGATCTGCTCCCGCACCCGCGTCACCGTCAGCAGCACAAACAGCACGCCGGAAAAGAACACCGCCCCCAGCGCCGTCTGCCACGGCACATGCATCCCGATGCAAACCGTATACGTGAAATACGCGTTCAGCGACATCCCCGGCGCCAGCGCGATCGGATAATTCGCATACAGTCCCATCACCAGCGTCGCCACCGCCGCCGCCAGGCATGTCGCAAACACCACACCCTCCGCCGGCATCCCCGCCTGCGACAATATCTGCGGATTCACCACGATGATGTACGCCATGGTGATGAACGTCGTCATCCCGCCCAGCATCTCCCGCCGCACGGTCGTCTGATTTTCCTGCAACTTGAAAATTCTCTCGATCAAACGATTCCCCTGCACCCCAAGTGAGCCGCCACTCTAAAGTTCTCTCCCTTCCCTGTCAATCACCGTGTCCCGTTTTACCTCCCGACTTCTCGCCATCGATCGCTTAGTTGTAGCGGCCGCCTTCCGAGGCGGGCGCCTTCGCATTTTGTAGCGGCCACCTTCAGGTGGCCCCCTCTTCCTTTGGAGTGCGGTGGCTCTGTCACCGCTTTTGCGCAGTCAACCTCGCCACCCAACCTTTCAGATCACCGCCCACACCGAAAATCTGTCATTCTGCCTGCCCGCCGCAGGAGGGAGCCCATCCGACGAGGTCCGTTGTTTGGATTCCGGTGGTATTTACCGGAGATGCGCGAAGGACCTCAATGTACGCGATCCACACAATCCTTAAATGCGCCCGACTTGCTGTCCACGAGTGGTGGGTCAGTTTCCGATTATCTAACTAATCGGGTAGTAAGCGGTTTCTGCTGTCGATTCGGTGCTCGGCCTGAATGTGGTTTGTCTGGCACAAAAACATTTGTACAATCAAGGATAAAATGGGCAATGTCTTCAATCTCCTCTCATTTCTTGTGCTGAACGTTTTGGCTGCCGGTTCCTTCGTCGCGCAGGTGCGACCAAGCCCTCAAGAGAAGGAAATAACGTTCAAGATTAGCGTGCCGCTTGAGTTCAAAGGGCGCGTTGTCTCTGGTCCGCTACGACAGTCAGATATCGAAGGACTTTTCGATTTGCCAGTTCGCAATGGCGACACAAACTTCAAAGAAGGTTACGGCGTGGAAATGACCAAGACCGACGGCAAGAAATTTATGGTTTACACCTGTCGGGAATGGAAAAAAGCCCAAGCAGAGCAAGCATATTCCGCGACCACCTACGACATGGCAATGGAAGGCTTCCTAATCCATAGTTGCGGTCTCTTGTTTGAGTTGCAACGGGCAAAGCTGCCCCTTAAGAGCTTCATTGCAAATCCCCGGGTTAACCTCGCTAACCTCAACTTGCTACCTGCGGAAATCCTTAGTGCTATCAACGAGGGCGAAGCACAAGAAAAGGAGCGCCTGCGCGGGATGACTGTTTCGGAGGTTGTAGCGTCAAAAGACATCGAAAAGGCGGACGACGAAGTCGTTACGTTGTCTTATGGAGGATTTCGGCAATCCTTCTGGGAAGGTGCGCGGGCAGACTTCAATGGCGACGGCGTTGAAGACATTCTTGTCTTCACAGCTGGCCGGGCTGAAGGCGGTACGATGGGCTACGCGGATTATTTTGTCCTGACTCGCACCGGTCCGTCGGGGCCGCTGAAGTTGATTCAAACCAAGGAATCGCGGCAGAAAACAGACCAATGAAAAAGCAGTATCTGAATTCCCATCTGACCTCCCTGATTAACGCGGCAATCGGAGACTGACCCACTGGCCCTCGCGCCACCAATTGCACCCCCACTCTTTCTGCGCTAACGTCTAACGCTCATTCATTCTTCATCCCAGGACTCCCATGCACTCCAAAATTTTCTTCAGCAATCGCCGTGATTTTCTCCGAACCACCGCCGCAACGCTCGCGGCCGGATCTCTCCCCGCGTTCCCCACCGCGCCCTTCGCCGCCGCAGAAAACTTCGCGACGCGTTTATCCTCTCTTCCCGCCAAGCCCCAACGCATCATCATCGACACCGACCCCGGCGTCGACGACGCCATGGCCATTTTTCTCGCACTTCGCTCCCCCGAACTTAAAGTCGAAGCGATCACTGCCGTCTCCGGCAACGTGCCGCTCGCTTTCACTCTCCCCAACGCGCTCCGTCTGGTCGAAATCGCCGGGCACCCGGAAATTCCCGTCGCCGGTGGCGCCGCTTTTCCGCTCGTGCGGCGTCTCGTCACCGCGGCCTACGTCCACGGCAATAACGGCCTGGGCGGCGTGGAGTTTCCCGAAGCCAAAATCAAGCCCGTCCCGGAAACTGCCTCGGAATTGATCCGCCGCATCGTCCGCGCCAATCCCGGCGAAATCACCATCGCCGCCGTCGGCCCGCTCACCAATATCGCCACGGTGCTCAAAGCCGACCCCGGCATCGCCAAATTGATCAAGTCCTTCGCTTTGATGGGCGGTTCCCTCAGCGGCGGCAACATCACACCCGTGGCGGAATTCAATTTCTACGTGGATCCCGAAGCCGCCCGCGTCGTCTTCGATTCTGGCGTCCCCATCGTCATGGTGGGACTCGACGTCACTCACAAAGTTCTGCTTCGCGAAAGCCACGTCCGTACTCTCGAGGCCGCGCAAAACCCCGTCAGCCAAGCCGCCGCAAAGATCATGCGCGCCACACTCGGCCGCGTCGCCAAAACAAACGACGAAACCGTCGTGGCCATGCACGATCCCCTCACCATCGCGAGCCTCATCGACCCCAGCGTGATTACCCTTCGCGACTATTACGTGCAGATTGAAACTTCCGGCGAACTCACCGCCGGGCAATCCGTCGGCTACAGCCATGCCCCGGTCCGCCGCTCTCCGCCGCTCGATACCGGCGACGCCGCGGGCGCGATCCCCGTCGAGGAATTCAAGCCCAACTGCAAAGTCGCCGTCGGCGTCGACCCCGACAAATTTTTCAACTTGCTGATTCCCCGCCTGACCGCTTCCGCCTGACGAAAGCTGCCGTCCCTGTGGGCTTCTCGTCTTCCGGGTGTAGGGCCAGCCTTCTGAGGCTGGCCGCTCCTACTTTGGAGTGCGGCAGCAACGCTGCCGCTTTCACGGCGCAAACCTCTGCAACCAACTGTCCATTGGCGCTGATGTAGACCCGCTTAAATTGTTCCACCTGCTCTTTTCGCGCCCGTGATTCCTCGCAACCTCACGCGCATCAAACAACCGGATGTGCTCCCGCTCAATCCAAGTCTTGGAGGCAAAAATCGTGACCCAGATGCGTGAGGAAAAATTTAACGTCTTTCGGGCTCTCCACCAACGGCCCTGCGTATTCGTAATCCCCAATCCCTGGGATGCGGGCAGCGCCAAAATTCTGACGGCCCTCGGCTTCGAAGCGCTGGCAACCACCAGCGCCGGCTGCGCCTTTTCCAAAGGCCACCTCGATTCCGCGCCGGAAATGACCCGCGACGTCATCTTGCAGAACGCCAAGGAAATTGCGGACGCGACTCCTCTACCTGTTTCCGCGGATCTTCAGAACGGCTTCGGTCATGAGCCCAAAATTTGCGCGGAAACCATCCGCCTCGCAGCCGCAGCCGGCCTCGCCGGAGGCTCCATCGAAGATTCCACGGGCGATCCCCAAAATCCCATCTACGACCTCCAACTAGCCAACGAACGCGTCGCCGCCGCTGCTGAAGCCGCTCATGCGTCAGGCTTTCTCCTAACCGCGCGCGCTGAAAACTTTCTTCACGGCCGCCCCGATCTTGACGACACCATTCGTCGTTTGCAATCTTTTGCCAAAGCTGGCGCCGACGTTCTCTTTGCCCCCGGCCTCACCAGCCTCGATGCCATTCGTACCCTGTGTGGTTCTGTTTCAAAGCCCGTCAATGTCGTCATGGGATTGGTGGGTGTAACTTTTTCTGTGGAAGAACTGGCTGCGGTCGGTGTGAAACGTATCAGCGTTGGCGGGTCGTTCGCCCGCGCGGCCCTGGGAGCGCTCGTGCGTGCGGCCCGCGAGGTCAAGGAGAAAGGCACATTTGCCTACGCCGCCGAAGCTCTTCCGTCTGCTGAAGTGAAACGCCTTCTCGGCTGAGCGAAAGCGATAATTCGTTCTGCTACCTGAAAATCCCCCACCCGATCCTTACCTGAATCGTGTTGATCCCCGGATTCGGCGTTGTCATCCCCGCATTCGAAATGTGCATAAACCGCACTTCCGCGCTCCAATTATGTTTTTCGCCCAGGATGTGCATCCCCAGCGCACCGCTCGACGTGAAGTTAATCTGCGACGTATTCTCCGGCACCTTCGTGTTCGTAAACAATGTCCCGCCCTCAATCTCAAAAAACGGCTTCACCTTCTTCGGTTGCGACAGAATCCACTTGAATGCAAACGGATTCACTCCGCCGCCGTAAGCCGTATTCGTCTTTTGCGTCAGCACCCACGCCGGCACCACGTCGAACGCATACTCCAGCTGTCCTTTCAAAAATCCCGGCCCGTGCGGGCTCGTCAAAATCAATCCATACCGCAATCCCAAATTCCAAACGCCCGTATCCGACGTGCTCCCGTTAATCCCATGCCCGCCGCCAGTCCACACCTGCAATTCCCGGCTCGAATTCTCCGGCGATCCCTGCGCCCGCGCCTGCCCCGCGCCAACCATCGCCATACTCAAAACTGCAGACGCCGCCAAAAAAATCTTTCGCTTCACTCTCACGTGTTCTCTCCGCCCTTCCAGAATCCCGCACCATATCCCAAAACCCACCGGGTGACAATCAATGAACTTCCTTGGAACTGCCAAGGACATCGCATCTCTGACAACGCCAGCGCCAGAGGGCGCGACACAACTTAGCCCAGCGCGTGAGCGCTGGGACCGAATGCAGCAGCAAGACGAGCGCCGTAGGTGCGGCAGATTCTGCTTCGCACCCACAACATCAAAATCTAGCAATCCTGCTAAGCTCACCTCACCGCCACCGTGCGTTGTCATCCTGAGCCTATCCGACGAGGTCCGGTTTTTGGACTCCCGTGTAGTCCACCTGATGACTTTAAGAACCGGACTCCACAAACCGGAGATAGGCGAAGGACCTCGACGGAACTTATCCGCACCAAGCATCGGTTTGGATGATCCCCACTCTCAAATTGATTTGGAAAAAAAGGAAGGGAGGCGAGCCAGGTCTTCTCGCCTCCCTGTTATTCCCCTTTCGGGGAATCCGATTAGCCTGACGGAGGGCGGCTAATCGGTCGTGTGTTGGCTTGCGTATGAAACTCCTGAAACGCGAAAAAAGTTACAGCGAATTTCAGAAAAGTGACTAAAATCAATGCTCGCTCCTTCGTTCCCCGGAAAGGGGTCCTTGCATGTCCCGGCAGTCTCAGCTCAGCCCTGATAACATCCTCCGTTTTCTACAACTTAGAAACGGTCCCGCCTCCTTGGAAGACCTCTCCCGCTCCCTCCAGGTCCGCCGCTCCAGCCGCCGCGCTCTTCTGCAGATGCTGGCCAAACTGAAAAAGCGCGGCCTCGTCGAAGAGCTTTCCCACGGCCGCTTCCTCCTCCGCCAGAGTCCCCGCCCGCCACAGCCTTCCTCCAAGCCGCGCCCCGCGCAAGAACCATCC
>DATLVJ010000756.1:0-3389 GCA_035577585.1 Candidatus Limnocylindrales bacterium | reverse complement strand
GACCGTGCCGTCACTGGCTCGAAGCTCCGTGATCGTATTGTCGTTGAAGTTACCCACCCAGATATTGGAGCCATCGAAGGTCACCCCATACGGAAGACTGCCGGTAGGAAATGTTCCTAGAACTGTACCATCGCTCGCCCGCAGTTTGGTTACCGTGTTGCTGTTGGCGTTTGCGGTCCAGATGTTAGTTCCATCAAAGGCAATGTCATGCGGGTAATTTCCTACGGCGACTGTACCCAGTATCACCCCGTCACTGGGCCGCATTTTTATCACGGTGTTATCAGCACCGTTCGCCACCCAAACATTGGCCCCGTCAAAAGTCACCCCGAACGGCCCATTCGCACTCCCTGCAGAAAAAGTTCCTAGGACCATACCGTCACTCGCACGCAGCTTGCTAACTGTGCCATCCACAAAATTAGACACCCAAATGTTGTTGCCATCAAACGTGGCACGATACGGGTTAGTTCCCACCGGAAACGTGCCCAGGAGCGTTCCATCGCTAGCACGCATCTTGAAGATTTGATTACCGCAGGCACCACCGCCACCCGGGGCCGTGCACCCGTCAGTAACCCAGATATTCGCCCCGTCGAAGGCTACTCCGTTTAGGTAACTGCCCATGCTATACGTGCCGAGGACTGCGCCGTCACTGGCACGCATCTTGGTGATGCTGTTGATCCCGCCACCGAATCCTTGTGTGACCACCCACATGTTCGAACCGTCGAAAGCCAGCTCCGTCGGGTGATTGCCAGTAAAACTGAAGCTGACTGTCTGGTTGGCTGTATACCAACGTAAAAGCGCGATTGCCAACCTGTTTGGTCCCACGGGCCCCGGCATTCCGGGTGGTCCGGGTGACCCGGCTGGCCCTGGCGGCCCGGCTGGTCCTGTGGCGCCTTGTGCCCCCTGCAATCCCCGTATTCCTTGCGGGCCTTGAGCACCTGGAGGACCGGAGGGGCCGACAGCGCCAAGAGTCACATCGAATGTGGCAGCTTGGCTGCTGCTGTTGACAACAATGAGGCTGTACGTGGCTGCAACAAATCCGGCGGGGAGTGTTGCTTTGATCTGCTGGTTAGAAAAGGCAACCAGCGTCAGCTTGGTGGTTGCGAAATAAACCGCCGGCGCGAGGCCTGACGGGCTGAAATTCTGGCCGTTAACCTGGATTTGGTTCGTGGTGTAGTTGACGACGCTGCTGAAGATTCTGAGGGTCGTGGTAGCGTGGCATTTTGGAATTGCTGCAAGCGTGGCAGTCAGCAGTAACAGAGTGGAGCAGCGGCGCATAGTGGAACCCCCCGTTCTTTTGAGTGGGGCGTTATCAGACTTCATCATTGGACCCCTCTCACTTTTGTCGTGCTCCAGTATTGGGCGCGACAGCACGACAGGGAATGTTTAGCCAAGCCGTTATTCGCAGTCCAGAGAAACATTCAGAGTCTTACGGCCTTGAACAGTATCACCGGTATGAAGGAGTGTCAATGAGTAGCCGTCGATATGCCAAGCGCCATTGTTAGATTTGGCCCTGCACTATATCTGTTCGCGGGCCGCCACGCCCACACGCCGCGAGGGGCGGCCAGTCTTCAGAATGCGCTGAACCGTTCCTACAGCTCTGAAACCAGATCGCGGATGCGCACGCCCAGCGCGTCGGCGATGATCTTGAGGGTTTGCACCGTCACATTGCTCTCCCCCCGTTCGATCTCTCCCATGTGCGCTCGGTGAAGCCCGCAGCGTTCGGCGAAGACATCCTGCGACCACCCCTTTTTCGTTCGGAGTGCTCGAATCTTGGCTCCGATCTGCTTTTGGATGTCTTGCACCAAGAGCAGTTTGGGGGTACTCTGGCTTTAACCATACTGGTTATAACAAGAGTGCTGATGAGAGTTGGCTGTGAAGTGTTCCTGCTTCGGCTTGGGAAGTCCTGCGCTGCCAACAGGGAGGTTCCGATGCGCAGCCGACTGTTGATGGCCTCACTACTCGCAGTATCGTTCATCGCGTTTGGCGCTGACGTGGACAGCGGGTTGCGCGCATACGAACGCGGGGATTACGCAACGGCTCTTCGAGAATGGATTCCCGTGGCTGAAAATGGAGACGCCCGCCTCCAGTTTCTCGTGGGCCAGGTATTCCGATTATCACAACAGCCTGCTGAGGGCGTGAGATGGTTCCGTAAAGCCGCTGAGCAGGGTTTTCCTCAAGCGGAGTTCAGTCTTGGCGTCATTTTTGAAAACGGGACAGGCGTTGTTCAGGACTACGTCGCGGCAGCCAAATGGTATAGGAAAGCCTCTGAACACGGGCTCGCCGCGGCGCAATTAAATCTTGCGATGATTTACGCAAACGGGCATGGCGTGAAACAGGATTATGCCGAAGCGTCCAACTGGTGCCGGAAGGCGGCCGAACAGGGCTCTGTGGAGGCACAGTTCGGCCTCGGTCGGCTATTCGCCAATGGTGGTCCCGGCTTGAAACGGAACTACACCGAGGCAGCTTATTGGTACCGCAAAGCCGCAGAGCAGAACCACACAGATAGCCAAGCGAGTCTTTGCGGCATGTACGTGGCGAATCGGGGCGTGCATCAAGACGACTCAGAAGCTGCCAAATGGTGTGATAAGGCGGCGCAGCAAGGAAACGTAGATGCACAACTGATGCTGGGAGGCCTGTATGCAACGGGTCAGGGTGTCTCCAGGGACGTCGTAACAGCCTACATGTGGATCACCCTCGCATTGCCGGAAGGCCCGAAGGCCTCCGAGCTACGCGATGAGCTTGCCAAGGAGATGACACCTTCACAGATCGCTCAGGCTACAGAATTAGCGAACAATTGGCGGCCTCGGGTAACGATGGTCGCGACAGATTCGATGGCTGCCTTAACTAACGCGATCTCCGCTCTGCACGCTATAGAAACGCCGCCTGTCAGCAGAGAAGCGCCAGCACCAATTACCCAGGCTAGCATCCAGGTCCCACTAAATTTCGAGAAGCTCAGGCGGTATATCGATAGCGAAATGCTGGGTGAGGCCGTGGAAGAAGCGAAGAGGTTGTTACGTACCGACGAATTCAATGCTGAGCTTCACTTTGCCATGGGCGAAGTGCTCTTCAGAATGGCAAGCCTCGAAGAGGCAGCGCGACACCTAACAATAAGTCAAAAACTTAGCCCCTCGCTATGGCAAGCTGCCGAACGACTCGCCGACACGCATTTCCTGCTATGGGAAAAGGGACGAGCTCTCTCAAATCGTGTCGCTGCTGCCGAGCTATACGAACAGGTAGCGTCCTTCAAGGCTGAGGATAGGCAAATTAGTGTTTTTTCCCACCCGAACAATCTGATTGCTGCGCAACGACGAGTGCTTGAGCGCTCGGGTGAATTGGAGTCTCCCGTCGGAGTTTGGAAGACCGACTACGGCGAACTATACAGAATCACT
>DATLVJ010000755.1:0-2425 GCA_035577585.1 Candidatus Limnocylindrales bacterium | reverse complement strand
CACAAAGCACGTCATAATATGTTTCCCCGCCGGCGCCAGCGAAGCATCCGCGTTCGACGCCACCACGCAGTCCACCCACAACTCTTCCGGTATCTCCCCAAACTTCGCAATGTCATAACACCGTTCCGCAAACTCCAGCGAAGGTACCAGCGTAAACAGCGACCTCTCCTGCGGCGAAGCCTCCGCCCGCGTCCCCGTGAACCGCGGCTCCTCGCTCAACACCATGTTCACCTTCGCGCAAGGTCCGGCCATCTTGATTCCCCGCACCGCCTCCACAAACTCCCCCGGCAACTCCTTCACATCTACCAGGCTCAGAAAAGTTCTCTTCGGATCCGCGTTCGACACTACGATCTTCGTCCGGATCTCCGTGCCATCCTCCAGCGTCACACCCAGCGCTCTTCCCTCTCGCGCATCAATCCGCGCAACCGCCGCCTTCGTCCGAATCTCCACTCCCAACTTTTTCCCCGACGCCGCCAGCGCCTGCGTGATCGCTCCCATTCCGCCCATCACGTGGCCGTAAAACCCTTGCATCTCCTGTTCGCCACCGCTCAACAAGTGAAACAACAATCCAATCGCCGTCCCCGGCTGGTACGGCCCGCCATGTTTCCCGTACACATTGTTCGCCAGAAACATCGTCTTCATCGTTTCCGTCTCGTAATTCTTATCCAGAAATTCGCCCAGGCTACCCGTCAAAAACGCCACCAGTTGCGCGATCTCTGCGTTCGTAATCCCCCGAAATCTTTTCCCAACTCGCAGCAAATCGCCCCAGCCCTGCAGCGACCGCGTATCAATCTCCGGCGGTGGCTCCATGAAAAACGGCTGCAAATATCTCGCCAGCCGCTTCAACTGATCGTCCACCCTCACGAACCGTTCCGCATCCCGCGTCGAAATCTTCCCAAACTCCGCCGCCGCCCGCTCGCGATTCGCCCACCACGGCACCACCCGTCCATCCGGAAACGCCACCTGCAATCCCGGATCGCACGGCAACATCCGCAACCCAAACTCCGCCAGCCGCAGCTCGCGAATCACTTCCGGCCGCAACATGCTCGCAATATAAGAAGTAGTCGAAGCCCGGCAACCTTGAGCAATCTCCTCCGTAACGCAGCAGCCGCCCACAATCTCGCGCCGCTCCAGCACCAGTGTCCGCAATCCCGCCCGCGCCAGATAAGCCGCCGCGGTCAACCCATTATGACCAGCGCCCACAACAAGCGCGTCATACCGCAATGCTGTCGCATTCATCCGAAGCATTCCCCGTAGCGGCCACCTTCAGGTGGCCCTGTTTGTCCGTCAACTTTTGCCTGCAAAGTGCAGTTGTTCTATCACAAAGGAAGGCGCAAAGGAAAAATCAGAAAAGCCCCGGCGTGTCGAACGGCAGGCCAACGTAATTCTCCGCCAGCGAAGTCGAAGCCGCCCGCGAACTCGTCACATAGCCCAGTTCCGCCAGGTGAATGTGGTGAGAAAATCCATCCTCGTTCGGAAACCGGTGCAGCATCGAAGTCATCCACCACGAAAATCTCTGTCCTCTCCACACGCGCTTCAAACATCGTTCGCTGTAGCGATCCAGCTCTTCTCGGCTTCCACTCTTATAAAATTCCACCAGCCCCCGCGTCATCACTCGCACATCCGCAACCGCAAGATTCAATCCCTTCGCGCCCGTCGGCGGCACTATATGCGCCGCATCCCCCAATAAAAACAATTTCCCGAACTGCATCGGCTCCGCCACAAAACTCCGCATCGGCGTGATGCCCTTCTGGAAAATCGGCCCATCCTTCAACACAAAACCGTCCCGCTTTGCCATCCGCGCCCGCAACTCTTCCCAAATCCGCTCGTCCGGCCAGTTCGCGATTTCCTCATCAATTGCGCATTGCAGATACAGCCGCGAAACTTCCGGCGACCTCATGCTCATCAGCGCAAATCCCCGCTCGTGATACGTGTAAATTAGCTCGTCCGAAGCCGGCGGAACGCGCGCCAAAATCCCCAGCCAGGCAAACGGATACTGCCGCTCGTAAATCGAGATTTGCCCGGCCGCCACCTCCGGGCGGCAAATGCCGTGAAACCCGTCGCATCCTGCAAGAAAATCGCACGCAATCTCGTGCTCGCTCCCGTCCTGCACATAATGGATTCGCGGCCGCGTCTCGAAATCCGAGATCCGCATCGCCTCCGCCTCAAAAAATATCGGCGCATCATTTCGAAGCCGTGCGTCAATCAGATCTTTCACCACTTCCTGCTGCGCATAGACCGTAATTGACTTCCCTACCAGATCCTGAAAATCGATGCGATGCCCTTCTCCCCCAAATCGCAACTCAACGCCCTTGTGCTGCAATCCCTCCCTCTGCATCCGCGCGCCGACCCCCGATTCCCGCAGCATGTCCGCTGTACCCTGTTCCAGAACGCCCGCTCGCACTCTGCTCTCCACGTCCTCTCG
>DATLVJ010000754.1:0-3469 GCA_035577585.1 Candidatus Limnocylindrales bacterium | reverse complement strand
CGCTGATCAAGCGTGGCTTCGCACCGGCCGACAACAGCGGTGACAATTCCAGGAAATGTTTTCAGGCTGCCCATCGTGCAGACTGCATCGGGATGTTTGCCCGCGATGTTTCGAATCTCCAACGCCAGCTTCGCGGCCGCGGCCAGGGCGTCTTTCCGTTGCTTCATCGGCGTGGCACCGGAATGAGCCTCCTGGCCGTGAAACGTAATGGCGTGGCGCTCGACTCCTTTGGTGCCCAGAACCACGCCGAGCGGCAAACCCAGCTTTTCAAGGACCGGCCCCTGCTCGATGTGCAGCTCGATGTAAGCGGCGGCGTTGACGCGTTCTTTTTCCGCGTCGGGAAAATGATCCATGTGAACTCCGCAACGCCGCAACGCGTCTTCCATTGTGATGCCGTCTTTATCGGTGCGCACGCGGTCGGCGGCGATGCTGTGCGTGCCGGCAAATGCAGACGAACCAAGCAGGCTGCGCCCGAATCGCGCGCCTTCTTCATCGGCCCAATCCACCAGCCGAATCGTGACGGGCGGTTGGCCTTTGAATTCCGCGGCGAATCGCCGTACAACTTCCAGTCCGGCGAGGACATTTAAACTCCCGTCGAGCCAGCCGCCGTTCGGTACCGAATCCAGATGGCCGCCGATCAGCAGACTTTTTTCAGACGCGCCCCGAAGGGTGACCCAATTATTTCCGGCGGCGTCATAGTGATGCTCGATGGGCAATCCCACCAGTTTTGTCGCGAACCACTTGCGAGCCTTCTGCCACACGTCGGTCCACGCAACTCGCTGCGCTCCGTTCTCGTCGGCGGTCAGCTCGCGAAGTTCCTTCAGCTCGGTAACAGTCCGTTGCGGAATCAGGCTCATGATGCGCCTCGCTTAGAAGTAGCTCGGCTCTCGTTTCAGCATACGCCCGCGGCCGCGTTCGCCAACAAATTTTCCGTCTTTCACCTGCACTTTGCCTCGAACGGTGACGACGGAAGGCCGCCCTTCAATCACCATCCCTTCGAATCCGCTGTAGTCATTATTAACGTGATGCGTTTTCGCGGAAATCACGCCTTGATAATCGGGATCGTAAATCACCAGGTCCGCGTCGCTGCCGATGGCGATGGTTCCTTTGCGCGGGAACAGTCCAAAAAGCTTCGCCGGACGCGTGCTGGCGGCATCCACGAAACGTTCGATTTCCAAACGCCCTCGCTTCACGCCGTAGGTGTAGAGCAGATTGATCCGATCTTCGATTCCGGGAATCCCGTTCGGGATATTGGTGAATGCACCCTTGCCCAGCAGTTTTTGTTCCGTGTCGAAGGGGCAATGATCCGTGCCAACGGTATCAATTAAGCCGCGGTCCAGCGCGCTCCACAGCACCGCCAGATTTCTCTTCGCGCGCAACGGCGGAGACATCACGTGCTTCATGCCTTCCACGCCGGGTTTTTCCGCGCAGGTCTTGTCCAACAGAAAATGGGGGATGACCGACTCGATGAAGAGTTTTACCCCGCGCTCTTTTGCGGCGAGTGCGGCTTTCAGCGCCGGTTCGCAGGACAAGTGCACCACGTAGCCTGTTGCCTTGGTGTTCTCCAGGAACGTGGCGAATCGTCCGGTTCCTTCCGCTTCCACCGATTCCGGCCGGCTTGGCTCGTGCCACTCCGGCCCGATTTTTCCCTCGCTCAAGAGCTTCTGCTGCAGTTGCGCAACCAGCTCCGCGTTTTCGCAATGGGCCGTGACAATCACGCCCAGTTGCCGCGCCAAACGCATGGTCTGATACATCTCTTCGTCGGTTACACCAAAGAAATTCTTGTACGAAAGAAAAATCTTGAACGACGAAGTCCCGTCGGCCACCACCTGCCGCAACTGGCCGGGCGTCTCTTTCACAAACTTGGTGACGGACATGTGGAAGGCGTAATCGCAAGCGCTCTTCCCTTCCGCCTTCGATTTCCAAAGCTCGTAACCCTGCAAGGCATCGTCGTTGCGGTTCGGGCAGCACATTTCAATATAGGTGGTCGTGCCGCCGATCAAAGCGGCAATGCTGCCGGTTTCGTGGGTATCTTTCGCGAAAGTCGACATGAACGGCAGGTAGATGTGCACGTGCGGATCGATAAAGCCGGGGAAAACCAGCTTACCGGTAGCATCAATGACTTCCGTCCCCGCAGGCGCCTCCAGATTCCTGCCGATGCGAGTGATCGTTTCGTCTTCCACAAAGATATCAGCGCGTTCCCGCGCTCCGACTGTCACGATTTCGCCGTTCCTGATCAGCAGGCCCATCGAACACTCCTCCGCGCTCAATGAATGTGGATGCCCATCTTCTCGCGGTACGCTTTCATCTTTTCCCAATCCTCGGTGACCTCAGGCTGCTTCTGGGTGAGTTGATCCCAGGTCACAGAGGGACGCCCAGACGGCTCTTCCACCATCCTGATGCAGCTTTCGACTGGGCAAACATTGAAGCACAAGCGGCACCCGACGCAATCCTCTTCGCGAACGATGACGCTCGGGCGCGTGTGAACCGCCTCTTCTTTTCCATTCGAACGCACGTCGTAGCTGCCCGGCGGCACGATCCTGCCGTCCTTTGCAATCAGGTCAATGCACTGGTGCGCCGTATCGTTGCACGCAACATAACAAAGGTTGCAGCGGATGCATTTCTGCTGGTCAATCCGCGCCACGGCCTTAAACGACAAATCAAAATTCTTGAAGTCGGAAACGCGATGAACGCTTTTTCCTACAACGTCGGATATTTTCTTGAATCCCTTTTCCTCCATCCAGTTGGAAAGTCCGTCGCACAAATCCTCGATGATGCGAAAGCCGTAGTGCATCACCGCCGTGCAAACTTGCAAACTACTGGCGCCGAGCAATAGAAATTCCGCTGCGTCAGACCACGTCGAAATCCCCCCCATCCCGGAAATCGGCAGTTTCGATTCGGAGACCACGGCGTCCGTCCCGAGCGCCGAGAGCATATTGAGCGCAACCGGCTTCACCGCCGGCCCGGCATATCCGCCGTGGCCGCCCTTCCCGCCAATGTTGGGAACGATCTGCAGCGTGTCCAGGTCCACTCCGATGATCGAATTAATCGTATTTATTAGAGACAGTGCGTCCGCCCCGGCAGCCACCGCCGCCCGCGCGGGCATCACGATATTCGAGATATTCGGCGTCAGCTTCACGATCACCGGGATTTTCGCCACTTGCATCACCCAGCCAGTGATCTGCTCGCAATATTCCGGCACCTGTCCGACTGCGCTGCCCATTCCGCGCTCACTCATCCCGTGCGGGCACCCATAATTCAACTCGATCCCATCCGCGCCGGTATCCTGAATCTTCTGGATGATGTCGTGCCAGACTTCCGGCTTCGATTCCACCATCGCCGAAACAATCACCGCGCGGTCCGGCCACGCCCGCTTCACTTCTGCGATCTCGCGCAGGTTCACTTCCAGCGGACGATCGGAAATCAGTTCCACGTTGTTGATCGCCAGCATTTTTTGCCCGCCAAAGTG
>DATLVJ010000753.1:0-3360 GCA_035577585.1 Candidatus Limnocylindrales bacterium | reverse complement strand
CCATGGGATACCGATGATCCAGGCCACGGGAGCAAAAATCCAACCGAAAACTTGCGAGAGGCTTGCGGGAAACCAGGAAATCCAGTTGTGAATTCCGCCCATGATTCCGTTGACGAGATAAAGCAAAGCAATAAAGGAGATGAGCATGGCGCCGACATTGAGCGCGAGGTGAAGGCCGTCCACCGTGCCACGAGAAATGGCGCCGAGAAAGTTTGTTTCTTTTTCCATCTCAGGCATTTCGACGCGGCCAGCAGTGAGCGGCTGCTCGGTTTCCGGCACGAGCATTTTGGCCATGAGCAAGGTGCCCGGCGCGGTCATGATGACGGCAGTGAGCAGATGCTCGGCTTTGATGCCGAAGGCGATGTAGGCGGCCATGATGCCGCCCGAGACGTGGGCCATGCCGCTGGTCATCACGACCATCAGTTCGGATTTCGTGAGCTTATTCAAAAAAGGCCGGATGGTGAGCGGGGCTTCCGTCTGGCCCATGAAGATGCTCGCGGCCACGTTGAGCGACTCTGCACCGCTGGCGCCCATAACCCTGGCCATTAACCAGGCGGCGGCCCGGATGATAATCTGCATCACGCCGATGTGATAGAGCACGGCGAAGAATGCGGCGATGAAAATAATTGTCGGAAGCACCTGAAAAGCAAACGAGAAACCCAGGCGAGAGAGTTCCTTGGGCAGGCCAAGATCTCCGAAAACGAAAGCGGATCCGGCGTAGGAGAAGCTGAGAAGCTTATTCGCGCCGGCGCCGAGAAAGCTGAACACTTTGCTGCCGAACGCCGAGCGAAGCACGAAGTAGCCGAGCGTTAGCTGCAAGCCCAGACCCCAGAGGACCGTTTTCAATTGGATCGACTTGCGCGAGGTGGAAAAGAGATACGCCCCGGCAAGGATGACCAGCATGCCGAGGACTCCCGTGAATCGTGCCATTCTTTCTCCTTAGCGCGTTGCGATCGTGAAGATCCGAATGTTGCCTAGCCGCCGATGATACGTCGAATTAAAGGGCGCGCTGATGGCGTTTTATCACCGATGGTGTAACTTGCGGCAATCATTTTTTGCGCGGCGCTAAGTTGTGCGTCGGCGTTGTAGGCGATCGTCACCAGGGATTCGCCGGCTCCAACAGGGTCTCCAATGCGCTTGTGGAATTCCAGGCCGACGGCGTGGTCGACGTTCTGCTCTTTTTTCTCGCGCCCGCCGCCGAGCATGGCCAGGGCAATCCCCAGGTGGAGGCAGTTGATGTCTGTAATGAAGCCGGCGGATGGAGCGTTCACTTCGGCGTGGTTCCGCGCGGTGGGGAGAAGGGAAGGGTTCTCGATGACGCGCGGATCGCCCCCCTGCAGGCGGATGCAGTCGCGGAATTTTTCCAGGGCCTTGCCCGACGAAACCATTTCCTTGGCGAGGGCCCGGCCTTCGTCCAGAGTTTTCGAGCGCTCGCCCAGGAAAAACATCCACGCGGAAAGTTCCAGGCTGAGGTCGCGGAGGTCGCCAGCGCCCTGGCCCTGCATAACTTGGATCGACTCGATGACTTCGTTCGAGTGGCCGGCATAGCGGCCAAGCGGTTGGCCCATGTCGGTGATCAGCGCCACGCATTTCTTCCCCATGCGTTTGGCGGTGTCCACCATCACTTCGGCCAGCGCCACCGAATCTTCCTCCTTGCGCATGAAGGCCCCGGATCCGGTTTTTACGTCGAGAACCAGCGCGTCAATTCCCTCGGCCAGCTTTTTGCTCATGATGGAGGCGCAGATAAGTCCGATGTTCTCAACCGTCGAAGTCGCATCCCGCAGGGCGTAGATTTTTTTGTCCGCGGGCGCGATTTCCGCGGTCTGGCCGATCAAGGCCATGCCGCATTCGCGAAGAACACGCTTGAAATCTGCCAGGGTGAGCGAAGTGTTGAAGCCGGGAATGGCTTCCAGCTTGTCGAGCGTGCCGCCCGTGTGGCCAAGCCCGCGGCCGCTGATCATCGGCACTGCCAGGCCCCCTGCCGCCACGATGGGCGCGAGAATAAGAGATGTCTTGTCTCCCACGCCGCCAGTTGAATGCTTGTCCACTTTTTTTACAGGGAGATAGGAATGATCGACGACTTCACCCGAATGCAGCATGGCTTCCGTAAGCGCGGCGAGCTCGGCGCGGGATAGGCCGCGAAGCCAGGCAGCCATCAGCCAGGCGGCCATCTGGTAATCGGGAATTTCGTCGCGCGTGTAGCCGGAAATCAGGTAGTCGATTTCCTCTCGGGAGTGTTCCCCGGAATCCCGCTTTTTTCGGATCAGGTCAACGGCGCGCATTCGTTTGGAGGCGATTGCGAGACTAACATTGGGGTGCTGGGCCGTCAACGCGGGGGCCGTGCGCCAGAGTGAGCAGGCCTCATTCATGCATGCACATTAAGCTTGCGGCACCTGCTGCCCCT
Organism: Candidatus Limnocylindrales bacterium; assembly: GCA_035577585.1. Classification (GTDB taxonomy): domain Bacteria; phylum Acidobacteriota; class Terriglobia; order Acidiferrales; family UBA7541; genus Acidiferrum. The sequence continues at coordinate 956 of DATLVJ010000753.1, read as the reverse complement.
CAGGGTGTGGGGAGTGGCTGAGTCTTGGCTAGAAGTGCGGATTACTTTTCTCGAACGGCTGCCACTCCGTAAGCGAAGATTGTTGGGGGATAGCTTGCGGCTGCTTTGCGGCGTGGTATATTGCCGCGTTCAACATAATGTGAGGGACGCGGATGAGCAAGGTACCCAGGATCGCGGTGGTGGGCAGCGCCAATGTGGACTTGACGACGTTCAGCGACAGATTTCCCCGGCCGGGCGAAACAATTTTCGGACAAAAATTTGATCTCGGATTTGGCGGCAAGGGTGCGAACCAGGCCGTGGCCGCTCGTTTCTGCGGCGCCGACGTGGTGATGGTCGCAAAGCTGGGGAACGATCTATTTGGCGAGGCGACGGTCAAGAATTTTAAGTCTTTGGGAATCGATACCACGCACGTTCGTATAGTAGACGGTGTCTCAAGCGGCGTGGCCCCGATCTTCGTCGAGCCAAACGGACAGAACCGCATCATCGTGGTCAAGGGTGCGAACGACACACTGAAGCCGGCCGACGTGGATGCGGCCGCCGAGGCCCTGCGCAGTGTGGACACAATCGTCCTCCAATTCGAAATTCCAATGGAGACCATTGCCTACACGGTGCAGTTCGCCCGGAAAAACAAGATTCGCTGCATCGTGAATCCCGCGCCGGCGCAACCCGTGGATGCCAGGCAATTGGGCGACGCGGATTATTTCATCCCCAATGAAACCGAGGCCGAAGTGATTACCGGTTTGGCCGTGCAGTCGATTGACGACGCCAAACAATGTGCCGCGGCATTGTTGCGGCAGGGATTCCGCAAGGTGATTCTTACGTTGGGCAGCCGGGGGGCGCTGTTGGCTTCTCCGGATGGCAGCGAATTGATTGCCCCGTTTTCGGTGACGCCGGTGGATACGACCGGGGCGGGAGACGCGTTTATCGGCAGCTTCGCGGTGTTTTTGGGCGCGGGG
>DATLVJ010000752.1:0-4532 GCA_035577585.1 Candidatus Limnocylindrales bacterium | reverse complement strand
GTTTGACGCCGGAAAGAAGCTGGACTTGCGGAGGAACGTATGCGCGGTTCCCCTGCTAGCGGCGCCCATCCCGAAGGAGATGGCTTACAGCACGCCTGTGCTGAAGGGCGAGAAGATCGAGCCCATGCCCGAGGCGCAATTGCCGGCACCGTCTTGCGGGGCTGAGCGGCGCTGAATCGCGGTACTCGATCCTGTCGCGGTTCGCAGCTGAGAAAGCGCCCGCCAGGGAGCTGTCGGAAGTCTTCGGGCTGGCTTGCTTGCCGTTGTCTGGACCATTGCAGTGGTGCTCGCTCTTGCTATCTAAAGAGGACTGGCACTGCTGTTTGAAACCGAATACGCTGAAATTCGGTTGAGGCCGGTGCTCGTTTTAGGCCCGCCGGATGGAATGGCATGGCTGATCCGGATCTAGCGTTAGTTGCCCTCGTACTCTTCGTGCTGATTGCAGCTCTCCTGTTTCCCGGCGGCCCGGGCACGCCGCGCCGCATGCGCGTGGAAATATAGGCGTGATATACATCTCTGCCGCTCCGCCCCGTCGGAGCGGATTTCTATCACCTGCTGTTCCTAGGCCGCGTGATGTCGTAGCGTACTGGTGGCGAAGAAGCTGTTCCTCCAGGAACCGTCAGAGCCGCAGTCTTTCGAAAACGTCGAATTGCACACCTCAACGGTGCTAAATGGCGCGGCGTCCGCTCAGCAGGTTAAAGATCAGAACTACGACCGCTATGACCAGCAGCAGGTGAATGAGGGCTCCACCCACATGAAAACTGAAACCCAACAGCCACAAAATTCCAAGAATAACGATGATCGTCCAAAGCATCCTTCATCTCCTTCGCTCATGGCTGCACTCATTCCCGTTGACGGAGGGGCTCTGCCACGATGCTGCCGTGAATCATGTTGCCTGATATCTCATCGGACTACTGTGCGGAATTGCTCATGGCGATGTGATGTGAGCACTCTTGCACAGACCATGAGCGACGTGTCTGTTAGTTTATAGCTGCGCCGCCTCAACGAGAAGAGGCATGTCATGGAAGTAATTCAGTTAAAAGCATTTAAGCGCGCGCTCAAGGCCCAGCAGACGGCCGCTATTCACGATCTGGGTGAAAACCGGGAGACTATTGCCGTCGAGAGGACTGCCGATGAAATGGATCAAACCGGACGATCGACGGAGCAGGAATTTACCATTCTTGGTCTCAATCGCCGGTCGGAGCTGCTTCGCGACATTGAGGCAGCATTGCGCCGCATTGAGAATGGGACCTTCGGCACTTGTCGCAACTGTGAAGAAACAATCGCCCGGAATCGCTTAGTGGCTGTCCCATGGACACCCTTTTGCATTCGCTGCCAAGAGGCCGCGGATCGCGGCGATGCTGAGATTATTGAACCTTCTTACCAGCTTGACGTCAATGCTGCGTAAGGCGGGGGCCGTAACGCGGTCGATCGTGGCGCCCACACGTCGAAACCATGGTTCCGCTGTGAAGAACAAGTCCGTCAGAGCCAGTAACCACTCGCTGGCCGCGGCTAGCCTGGGGAGAAAATGCTTGACGCACAAGCACAGTAGCGAATACCAGGTGAAGATTGTCCATGAGGACGAAACTGAGGAATTGAGCGGGTGGATGAGCCGCCAAGAGGAGATCGCCCAAGCGATCACCGGGCTCCGTGGGTCGCCTTCCAAAGCTTACTGGCTGCAGATTCGAGACATTCTCTGTCTCAACTGCCCGGATAGAGAACTGACGATCATGGAATTTCCGCTGACTCCGACTGTAGCCGAGAATACTCGTGCCCGTCACGCGTGACGGGTTGGAAGCCGCGAACACAAAGAGGAGAATTCATATGTTTCTAGCGCTGTTTGGTATTTTGCTCATAATGTGGCTGCTGGGACTTTTCGCGTTCCACGTTGCCGGTGGGCTGATTCACCTTCTGTTGATAATAGGGGTGATTTGTTTGGTGCTGCACTTCTTCAGAGGTCGTAGCGTGGCTTGAAAGCAGGACGATATTTGGCCCTTGGCTTGCTTGTCAAACCTTTGGCTTGCTTGTCAATAATGTAAGCAGGCTGTCCCGGCGGTGACCATTTTTGCTGCTTCCGGAATCCTTGGCCGCGCCGAAGAAGAGCAGCGTCAGGCGAGGCACGGGGCAGTCCAACGAACTCTTGCTTGGAGTAACAACGCCGGCCCTTAGCGGACACTGAAAATCATCGCCCTTGGCCGGTGATGGGGCTGCTGAGCAATTTTGAACAGACGGCGTCCCGGCCGACATCTTACGTTGAATTGGGCGCTGTCTATATGTCCAGTAAACGAATGAAGGAGAATGGATGAAACACTTATGCATTGCAGTTGTCGCGACTATGTTCGGAGCAATGTCCGCCTCCGCCGCTGACCAAACCTGGACGGGGAAAATCAGCGACAGTATGTGCGGCGCGAAGCACAACACGTCAGCCGAGCATGGCGCCAAGAAGATGTCCGATCGTGACTGCACCTTAGCCTGCGTGAAAGACCACAACGCCAAGTACGTATTCGTCAGCGGCGGCAAGGTGTACAACCTCGGCAACCAGGACTTCGCGGATTTGCAGGAGCACGCCGGTCACACTGTGAAATTGACGGGCGAGATGAGCGGCGACACGATTACCGTCTCGAAAATTGCAATGCCCGCAAAGAAGAAGAAGAGCTAATTCCGCGCGGGTAATTGTTTGCGCCGGCCAAGCTCCTGAAAGGGAAATCGGCCCAAACTCAGCAGTGAGCTACGCCGAAGTAAACCAAAATAAGAAGGGTCTGTTTCCCCGCCGGCCTACATGCGCTCTCTGACGCGGTCTGGTCAGGAATTATCACCCCGGGTTCCAGACGCGTGGGCGCCGTCGTGCGGGGATAAGGGACGCTAAGCGGAGGAGGCTCCGGCGCTACCCTGCTACATTTTTGGCAGGGTGTCTTCAATACTCAAGCCGACACGGTCTGCCGGCCCTCATCGCGTTAGACTTCTTGTGGAATGATCATCCGATCGGCGAGACCGGAGGATGCCCTACTTATCGCCACAATCCATGTCGAAGCCTGGAGAGTGGCTTATCGAGGGATTATTCCGGATGAGTACCTGCGTTCACTCTCTATCGAACAGCGTCACGCCGCATGGCAGCAAGCTCTCGAAGCAGGACATCCACTCACGTGGGTCGCGGAAGAGGGGGACGCAGCGCTCGGTTGGATCTCGGCCGCGGCAAGCCGTGACGCTGACGCGGGGCAGTCAACAGGCGAGATCTGGGCGGTCTACATTGACCCTGGTCACTGGGGCGAGGGAGCCGGCCGCGCCCTTTGCGATGCCGCCGAGCAGGAGTTGCGGAGAAGGGGATTCACGGAGGTGACGCTCTGGGTTTTGAAAGACAACCAACGCGCACTGGGATTTTATCTATCGCACGGCTTCTTTCGTGACACTTGTGAGGACCGAATCATTGAACGGGGCGGAAAAGAACTCCACGAAGTGCGTATGAGAAAGCAGTTTTTCTAAAGAAGCATAAATGCGTCGCGTGCAAGCCCTGACAATCTATTGCCTGCTTGACTTCTATACGGCATTGCCGTATAGTGAATGAGTGAGAGTTGCCCGCACCTCGCGTTATGCGAGGCGGGTTGCGAAGCTGTTGCCGCTGGACGAACAGCTAGCAATGGAGTTGCACATCGCACAGAATCCCGAAGCCCATCCGGCGATCCCGGGCGCCGGTGGGATTCGAAAGGCTCGCTGGGGCCGCCCGGGGCAGGGCAAAAGGGGCGGAGTCCGGACAATTTACTATTTTGCCTCCGCTGTGGGTACGCTTTATCTGCTCGATATCTATGCGAAGAATCGGCAGTCCGATCTCACGCCGGACGATAAGAAGGAACTCAAGCGCATTGTAGAAGGGCTAAGGTGAATGGCATGGCGAAGAAGAAGCACTCCGCTTTGGGCAAACGGCTGATCGCTTCGGCGCAGGAAATGGCGGCGCATGCGAAAGGCCGACTGGATATCGAGGTGTATGAGGTCGAAGTGCCTCCGCAGGTGGACGTGATTGCCGTCCGCAAGCGGCTGGGATTATCTCAGTCTGAATTCGCCCGCCGGTTTGGGTTCAGTCCACGCTCCGTGCAGGACTGGGAGCAGGGCCGCCGGACACCGGAGAGCGCCGCACGCGCATATCTGCTGGTAATCGCACGGGAACCGCAGGCGGTGGATCGGGCGCTGCGAGGGGCGGCGTAAGGCAACACGTCATTGCGGGTCGGCCTTGATCAATGCGTCGGCTATCGCAGGGAGTTGAGTCTGATCTAACTCGAACCGGAAGGCCAGACGGGTACCGGTAAACAAAGGATTTTGCGCCACGCCATCTAAGGTGATGTGCCCACGTCCGTCACCACTCAGTTGCAAACTGACGAAAGGTTCGACAGGTCAAGTTTGGCGCAACCGGACAGCTCGTCGTGTAATTGCCGGACTTCCGTACCAAATGAATTTAATTCACCACTCAGAAAGTTTGCAGTTAAGCGCCCGTTCCACACTCCGCAGAGAATCTCCACCTCGGCACTCAGCCAGTCCTCAGC
>DATLVJ010000751.1:0-6497 GCA_035577585.1 Candidatus Limnocylindrales bacterium | reverse complement strand
CACTTCGCGCACGCCGGCGATCGTCGCCAGTCGCGATGCCGCCTGCGCCACGTCTCCCGTCCGGACTTCCTGTGTCACTTCACGCCCATCCAGAAACACCCTGTTCTTCAGGCCCGCGGCTTCCTGGTCGGGAGTCGGCGGCTTTAGCTCGATGTGCGTTTCTCGCGCCAGATTTTCCAACTGGTCTTCGTTCTCAAGGGGAACTCGTCGTTCCAATGCCTTCAAAGCAACAGCGCGGTACATGGCCCCGCTGTCGAGATAGACATAACCGAGCATCGCTGCCACGCGGCGTGCTACGGTGCTCTTACCGGACCCCGCCGGTCCGTCGATCGCAATCGTCAGTTTTTGCGCCAAGCGGCCTCATTTCGCCTGCCCAAACTCAGCGGGGCACGATCCCTCGTGCCCCGCTTCCAAATCTTTTTCCGATTTTCCAATTTCTATTTTCCAGTTTCCGTTTCTAGAATCCCATGATGTTGTAGCCGCAATCCACATACAGCGTCTCGCCCGTAATCCCCGAACCAGCCGGCGACAACAAAAACGCCGCCGTGCCGCCCACTTCGGCGGGATCCACATTTCGTTTCAGTGGCGACCGCTCCGCGTGCGACTTCAGCATCTCGCCCAATTGCGAAACTCCTCGCGCCGCCAGCGTCTTAATCGGTCCCGCGGAAATGGCATTGACTCGAATTCCCTTCGGCCCCAGATCGTTCGCCAGGTAGCGTACCGTGGCCTCCAGCGCGGCTTTGGCCACGCCCATTATGTTGTACTTCGGCACGACTTTTTCCGCGCCGTAATACGTCAGCGTAACGATGCTGCCGCCGTTGGTCATCAACGGCGCCGCGGCCCGCGCCACCGCGATCAGTGAATACACGCTGACATCATGGGCAATCCGGAACCCTTCGCGCGTCGTATTCAGGAACTCGCCTTTCATATCGTCGGCCGGCGCAAACGCGACGCTGTGCACCAATCCATCCAGCACACCATAGCGCGCCTTAAGCTGTTCGAACAATTTCGCGATCTCCGCGTCCGAAGTCACATCGCACATGAAGCCGTCGGCCCCGGGCAAATCCGTGATCAAATCTTTCGCTTCCTGCTCCAGGCGCTCATTCTGGTAGGTAATTGCCAGCCGCCAGCCTGCCTCATTGAGCTTCTGTGCAATCGCCCACGCGATGCTCCGCTTGTTTGCCAGTCCGAAAATCACCGCCGTCTTCTGTGTTTCGTTCACGATTACCCCGCTTCTCCCTGTAGTTACTTCGACACTTTCGAAGACATTCTTCTTAACTCCGCAGTCCTGCGTCCTGCAAGAACTTAAGACTGTCCGATATTATCTGCCGTGAGACACGGAAAGAACGCGAGCGTCGAGTTTGGAAATCTCAACGGTAGCGACTCCTCCCCTACAACCAACGGTTGTACTTCCACCTTTGCCGTCGGAACAACGGAGTGTGCCATAGACTGTCCACTTATTTTCTTTCAATTCAGCTGTAAATGGTCGCTCCGACTCAAGTCTGTCCTTTCCGTAGATCGGAATCAGCACAGCTTCGGCGATTTTTATAGCAGTTTCCTGGTTTGGGACAAAGCCTTCCTTCGGCTGAATCCCTTGGGCCACCGTAAACGACACGATAACGAAGCCCAAGCACACAATGCTCAAAGCCTTCATATGGATCTCCCTAAATCCTATGAAACGCCCGCTCAATCTCTCGCACGGAGTACCGCAGCACCACCGGCCGTCCGTGCGGACAACTCATCGGACAATCCGTTTTTGCCAGCGCGCCGAGCAGCCATTCCATTTTTGTCTGATCCAGCGGCATGTTCACCTTGATCGCGGCGTGGCACGCCGTGGACGCCGCAATCTTCGCCTGCAGCGTATCAATCGAAATCGCCGCATTCTCCCGCTCGATTCCGTCGATAATCTCGGTCAACAGGTGCTCCGCATCGTTCGTCGCCACTCCAGCAGGCACCGCCTGGATGGCAACGATCTTCGGCCCCATCGGTTCCACTTCGAATCCGTTTGCCGCCAGCTCTTCGGCTATTTTTTCGTAAATCACGATCTGGCGCGGCGAAAGCTCGAACACCAGCGGCATCAGCATACGCTGCGCTTCCACTTTTCCGGCGCGCCGGGCTTCCAGATGCTGTTCGAACAATACCCGCTCGTGGGCCACGTGCTGGTCCACGATCCAAAGTCCTTCGCCGTTCACTGCTACGATGAAGCTCGCGCTCACTTGTCCGAGCGGCTTCAAATCCGCGATCTGCTCCGGCCTTGGCAATGTGGCAGGTACGTCGGCGCCAGCCCTCGAAAAATTCTCCGCCCAGTTGGGCTCGCGGCCTTGCCCCGCCGGCATCGCTCCCGGTGAATAGCCACCTGGGAACGAAGATCCCGGTTCGAAGGGAAATCTTTGCGGCGCCGGCTGGGCGGGTGCGGTCGACAGATCGAATCCATTTCCGGCCGAATAGTCCGAGCCCACGCCCGAACCAACTCCCAACTCTTCCATCAGCGGAATCATCGCGCGCGGCACACCCGAATCCGGATTCGCTTCCGCCAATCCTCCCGCGAACGAACCCGGAGGCGGCGCTGGATTTGGCGCCAGCGCCGCGCCCGCCGCTGTTGCGAAACTCGCAATCGGCCGCGAGCCCATCAACGCCTGGCGAATCGCGTCTCGGGTGAAATCGTGCACAAACTGCGACCTTCGGAATCGCACCTCAATTTTCGCCGGGTGCACGTTCACGTCCACTTCGTCGTAGGGCATTTCCAGAAACAGGAGCGTCGCCGGGAATACGGACGGCGGCAGGATATTCCGATACGCCTCATGAATCGCGTGCAGGATCAGGCGGTCGCGTACCAGTCGGCGATTCACGAAGACATAAATTCCGTTGCGGTTCGGACGCTGAATATCCGGCCGGGAAGTAAACCCGCTCACCGTCAGCGTCGCGGCCTCTTCACCCGACTCCATTTCCGGTTCCGTTATTGCCGCGCGAAATGCCGCGGAAACACTGGGGATTTCCACCAGTTCGTCCAGCGCCTGGCGGCCAAAAAGCTGGTACACGCGATCCGCAAGTTTCTCGGTCGGGGGGCAATTCACAATTTCCTGAGTCGGTGTGGTCAGCGTGAACTGCTTTGTCGGATTCGCCAACGCGTAATGCGTGACGAGTGATGCGATGTGGCCCAGCTCCGTCGTGTCCGACTTCAGAAACTTTCGCCGGGCCGGCACGCAATAAAAAAGATCCGCCACGCTCACCGTCGTCCCCGGCGGCAAGCCTGCGGGCTTTACCCCCATTAGCTTCCCGCCCGCAAACTCCACCCGCGTTCCTTCCGCCTCGCTTGCATCGCGCGTTTCGAGGAGGAGTCGCGAAACCGACGCAATCGAGGGCAGCGCTTCACCGCGAAATCCAAGAGTCGAAATAGTGATCAGATCGTCGGCGGAGCGCAGCTTGCTGGTCGCATGACGTTCGAATGCCAGCAGCGCGTCGTCGTGCATCATGCCGTGGCCGTCGTCAATCACGCGGATCATGCGCTTTCCGCCCATCTCCGTTTCGATCCGCACAAAATTTGCGCCGGCGTCCAGCGAATTTTCCAGCAATTCCTTCACCACCGAGGCAGGCCGCTCCACCACCTCCCCGGCCGCAATCCGGTTCGCCACCGCCTCCGCCAATATTCGAATTCTGCTCATTCTTTTGCCGCATTCTCCGCGGTCTTGGGGGTCGGAGCTAAAGCTCCGACCCCCAAAACCATCTCTTAGACGCTTTTTGCGACCGCGCCCTTTATTTGTATTCCCAGTTGCTCCAACTGCGCCTGGTCCACGTCGCTTGGCGATTCCGCCATCAAGTCCACGGCCGCAGTCGTCTTCGCAAAGGCGATTACTTCGCGGATGGATTTTTCGCCGGCGAGCAACATCACCACGCGGTCAATGCCCAGCGCGATTCCGCCATGTGGCGGTGTCCCATACGTCAGCGCGTCGAGGAAAAACCCGAAGCGCCGGCGTAGTTGTTCTTCGCTCAAGCCGAGCGCTTTGAAGAGCCGCTCCTGAATATCCTGCCGGTGAATTCGAATGCTGCCCGACCCCAATTCCACGCCATTCAACACCAGATCGTAACCCTTCGAGCGTACTTCCCACGGCGCCGTCTCCAGCTTCTCCAGGTCCTCATCCACAATTCCCGTGAACGGATGCTGCGCGCTCACCCACGTTTTGTCCGACTCGCTCCATTCAAACAAGGGGAATCCTGTCAGCCACAGGAATTTCCACTGCTTCTTGTCAATCACGCCCAGCGCTTCGCCAAGTTGCAGCCGCAACTGTCCCGCAACCAGCGCCGCCGCCTCGGTGCCCTTGATCTCTTCTTTTGCCGATACCGCCACGACGAGGTCGCCCGTTTTCGCGCCGCAAGCTTCTGCCAGCTTCTTCACGTTATCCGCGCCGATCAGTTTCTCCACGGTCGACGTCATTCCCTCCGCGGCCAGCTTCACGAAATACGCCCCGCGCGCCCCGTGCGATTTCGCTTTCTCTGTCAGCTCATCGAGCTGTTTCCGCGAATACGCCGCCGCACCCGGCGCGGCAAACGCAAACACGTTTCCGCCGATCTGCAGCTTCTCTTTCGCCTCGGCAGGGAAACACGAGGTCACTTCATGCAGCTCCATTCCGAACCGCATGTCCGGCTTGTCGCTGCCATATTTCCGGATGGCATCCTTATAGAGCATGTGCGGAAAAGGCGCCTTCGCTTCCACTCCCGCCACCTGGCATGCGCGCACCATCACGTTTTCAATCACATTGAAAATGTCTTCCTGGCGGGGAAACGACATTTCCAAATCCAGCTGTGTGAACTCAGGTTGCCGGTCCGCGCGCAAGTCTTCATCGCGAAAACATTTTACGATCTGGAAATAGCGGTCCAGCCCGCCAATCATCAATATCTGTTTGAAAATTTGCGGAGATTGCGGCAATGCGTAGAATTGCCCGTGGTGCACGCGGCTTGGCACCAGGTAATCTCGCGCGCCCTCGGGTGTCGAGCGGGTCAGCATCGGTGTTTCCACCTCGATGAAGCCCATCTCGTCCATCGATTTGCGGATTTCCAGAATAATCTTGTGCCGCAACGCCAGGTTCCGATGCGGCTTCGGGCGGCGCAAATCCAGGTAACGGAATCTCAGCCGCGTCTCTTCCGCCGCGTTGATTTCCTCTTCAATCGCAAACGGCGGCGTCTTCGCGTTGTTCAGAATGTGCAGCCGCGCTGCAACAATTTCCACTTCGCCCGTCGGCAGCTCCGGATTGGGCTTGCCGCGCAGAGTGATTTTTCCCTCCACGGCCACCACGAACTCGCCGCGCGCCTGCTCCGCTTTCGCGTGCGCCTCCGGCTGCGTCTCTTTGTTGAAGACCACCTGCACGATGCCCGCGCGGTCGCGAATATCAAGGAACAGCAAATTGCCCAGGTCGCGCCGTTTCGCCACCCAGCCCATTACCGTGGCGTCGCGCCCCGCATCCGTCGCCCGCAGCGCTCCGCAATAATGTGTCCTCTTAAGATTCCCCAAAAAGTCCAGCACGTTTTCGTTCTCCTGAATTCCACCAAACAATTAAGCAGACTTGTCAACCTGAACCCGCGTTCTTTGCGGGTGAGGGACCTCAACCTCATGTCGACCCACGCGCGCGATCGGGTGAGATCCTTCGCGCACCCTCGTCGGGTGCGCTCAGGATGACAACGTTTTAGTTCTCGCCAGCAACTCCAAAAACTGGGCCTCGCTCATCTTTACCTGCGAACCATCCGCCAGAGTCTTCACCGTCCACTGGCCCGTCGCGATTTCTTCGTCGCCCAGTATCAAAGCGTAGCGTGCGCGGAGTTTGTCTGCCTGCCCCAGCGCCTTGCCAAATTTCTGCTCCACCGGAGGCAATTCGACGCGAAATCCTGCCGCGCGCAATTTCTGCGCCGCGGCAATTGCCGTGGCTTGCGCCTTCTCTCCCATCCACGCCACAAAAACGTCGCGCCCCTGCGCCACGCCGCCTTTACCGGCTTCCTGCAGCGACAAAATCAGGCGGTCCTCGCCAATCGCAAATCCGATCCCTTTGGTTGGCTGCCCACCCAGCAGTTCCACCAGCCCATCATACCGCCCGCCGCCGCACACCGCATTCTGCGAACCCAATCCCAGCGCGGTGATTTCAAACGTCGTTCGCATGTAGTAGTCCAGCCCGCGCACCAGCCGCCAGTTCTCCGCGTACGCGACCCCACGCATCCCCAGTTGCCGCTTCACTTCCGCATATTGCGCCGCGCAATTCGCGCACAGGTGATCCGCAATCTTCGGCAGCCCGGCGATGATTCCCTGCTCGTTCTCCAGTTTCGAATCGAGCACCCGCAGCGGATTCGTCTCAATCCGCCGCTGGCTGTCCGGCCCCAGCTTGTCTTTCACCTTCAGCAATTCAGCGCGCAGCAATTCCACATACTTCGGCCGGCACTCGCGATCCCCAATCGAATTAATCTCCAGCTTCACGCCCTCGAGGCCTAGCCGAGCGAAAAACGCCATCACCATC
>DATLVJ010000750.1:0-3116 GCA_035577585.1 Candidatus Limnocylindrales bacterium | reverse complement strand
CGGCTATCTGGCTGGTCATGCGTTCCTGAATCTGCAGCCGCCGCGCGTACATATTCACCAGCCGCGCGATCTTGCTCAGCCCCAGCACCCGCTTGCTCGGCAGGTAGGCGACGTGGGCCTTGCCGAAGAAAGGCAGCAGGTGGTGTTCGCACAAGCTGAAAAACTCGATGTCCTTCACCACCACCATCTCGTCGTAAGAAACGCTGAACGTCGCGCCGTTCAGGACGCTGTCGAGATTCTGGTGATAGCCGCTGGTCAGGAATTTCAGCGCCTTTTCGAAGCGCTCCGGCGTCTTCCGCAGGCCTTCGCGCTCCGGGTCCTCGCCAACCAGGGCGATCACCTTGCGCATCAGGTCCGCAACGCTCTCTTTCGGCGTTTCGATCTTCTGTTCGTTCAGGAAAATTTCCGTTGGTTTGGTCACTGGACTCTTCTCCTCTGGCCGCATCTACAGGCGATCCTAAAGCTCTTCCCCGGCGTATTCGAACGTGTTGTTGCCGGTCTCTTCCACCCGCACCCGCTCGAGTTTCGCCATCCGGAAGTGTTTCAGGCGCGCGAAAATCTCCTTGCAGACGTTCTCCGTGGTCGGGACATTTTCGCGAAACGCGGCGACATCCTCATTCAGGGACTTGTGGTCGAACGGCTCGATCACTTCCCTCTCCACAAAGCTGTCGAGATCCGCAAGATTCGCGATCATGCCCGTAGCGGGGTCCACTGCTCCGGACACGCTGACCTCCACCACGTAGTTATGCCCGTGTCCATAAGGGTTGTTGCATTTTCCATAGACGCGGCGATTTTCTTCCTCGCTCAACTTCGCGCTATGCAACCGGTGCGACGCCGAAAACCGGTAGCGCCGCCCCAATTCGATTTTCAGTCCGCCGCTCATGCTCCGTGGGCTCCATTCCGGTAACAATCGGCAAACAAGTCCGGCGTTTCGTACAAGCGCACCTTGTGCAATCGACCCTTGCTGATTTTCGGCTCCAGCAGATTCCAGATCACCCGCGCGATATTTTCGCAGGTGGGAATCTGGCCTTTCAGCTCGGCGACTTCGTAATTCAGAAAACGGTGATCCATGCGCTGCGTGATCTCCCGTTCCAGAATCTCTTTCAGTTCCTTCAGGTCCAGCACCATCCCAGTCACCGGGTCGGGTTCCCCCGCCACCGTCACTTCCAGCGTGTAGTTGTGGCCGTGGCCATGCGGGTTGTTGCACTTGCCAAAAATCCGCTTGTTCTCCTCCGCGCTCAACGCGGGGTTGTGGTACAGGTGCGATGCCGAAAACTCCAGTTTTCGCGTGAGATAGACCATGTCCTTTTCTATCCTTTGGATGCGCGAGGGGTACCCGCAGGATACGCCCGCCCCTTCCATTCCAACCGGCCCTTCCGGTGGCTCCGGTAGGAAGCCCATAAGACGGCCGCAAAAAGGTAGCGCCCCTGAATGCCATAGGGGAGTAGACGTGGGGAGAAGCCACTCCACTCAAGTTCCGAATCATAATGAATCAGGATTGCCAGTAGCCCTGCAGCAAAGCTGCCTAAGGCGATCAAGCTGGATTGCGTGAATACAAAAACGCTCAGCATCACCGCCATCACGAGCAGAATCGGCAAGACCGCCCGAGCGAGTTCTGCCCATACGACCGCCGGCTGGCCTCCCATCAGCGAATAGAGATTCTTCTTCCACCCTTCCCACATCGCCGCAAAGGAGCGATACATCCGCACCCGCACAATGCCCTTTCCGCTTCCGAACCAGATGCGGTAGCCGGCGGCTTTCACCCGCGCAGCTAACGCCACATCCTCCAGCACCTCGCCCGCCACGCTGGCGTGGCCGCCGACCGCGTCGTACACGTCTCGCCTGATCATCACGAATTGCCCGTTCGCCGCAGCCGCGCTCTTCCCTGGGTCATTCACTTCCGCATACTGAAATCGCCTGCTCAGGCGCGTGTACACATACGGGATTACCGCCTTCTCGTACCAGGTTTTCATCACCTGCTCGGGCGAAAACGAAACCAGCGCCGCGCCACTCTCCCCGGCAATCGAAAGCGCTTTCGCGGCGGAATCCGCGGCGTGAACCGCGTCCGCATCGCTGAACAGCAGCCATTCGCCTCGCGCTTCCCTCGCCCCGATCCACACCGCGTTGTTTTTCCCCACCCAGCCCGAAGGCAACTCGCCCGCTTCGAGCAATCTCACCTTCGAATGCTGCACCGAAAGTTGACGCACAATTTCCGCCGTTCGGTCCGATGACTGGTCGTCAATCACCAGGATTTCCTCGATCTCCTTCTGCGTCGCCAACGACTCCACGCACGCGGCAATCACCTCTTCCTCATTGCGGGCGGGGACAATGGCACTGACACGTTCGCTCTTGGCAGAGGGTTGGCTCATGAAAGTCGGGGCGATTCCTGGCTGTTCGGCGCGGGTTCTGTGCGTTATTATAGCGTTATATGAGCGATATCTTTCGGAAAATCATGGCCTGGGGCAGCATGGGATTTGCCTTCGCCGTCCTGGCTTTCTTCACCCTGCCGCACTATCGCCAGGGCGAATCCTCGGTCGCCGGGAAAACGGCCGAAGACATTCCGCTCGATTTGAACGGGAAGGCCGCTCACCTTTCCGACCTGCGCGGCAAAGTGGTGGTGCTGAATTACTGGGCCACCTGGTGCCCGCCTTGCGTGGAAGAAACGCCATCGCTGATTGAACTGAACAAACGTCTCGCCTCCCGCAATGGGGTTGTCCTCGGCGTCAGCGTGGATGACGACGAAGCGGCTTACCGCAAATTTATTCAGGATCACGGCATCAATTTCATGACGTCGCGCGACTCTTCCAAAAAATCCGCGCAGGACTATGGCACCGTGATGTATCCCGAGACCTACATCATCGATCGCAAGGGCAAAATCGCGCGAAAAGTGATTGGGCCGCAAGACTGGAATTCCGCGGAAATGACTTCGTACTTCGACGCGCTGCTCGGGCAAAACTGAACAGGCTCTGGCGGCCGCCGGCAATCTTATTTGGAACCGGCGATCCAGGCCGCCGAATTCCCAAGTTTCACTCCCACCTGCCTCAACTCCGCCAAAACATGCGGCGCTTCCTTGTCCTCAACCGCGCGGATCAGGTCTTCCAGCACCGTGGTATCAA
>DATLVJ010000749.1:0-2789 GCA_035577585.1 Candidatus Limnocylindrales bacterium | reverse complement strand
TTCCACAAAACGGCGGCCGCCTCATGCAAGTCACCTTTGCCGGTCACGACTTTCTGTTCGTCAATCCTGAGCTCCGGGGAAAGTATCTCCCTCCCACATCCGCCCAATGGTTCAACTATGGCGGCGACAAATTGTGGCTCTTGCCTGAAGGGAACCAGGACGAGCAGCACTGGGTGGGAAATTCCGACCTGCTCGACGATGGTCCTTACACCTTCAAAAAACTCGCCGAGGGCCAACGCTGCGAGATTGAATTAATCAGCCCCGCCGATCCTCAAACCGGCATCCAATTCGCTCGCACGATCAGCGTGGACGCGGATTCTCCACGCATCCAATTTCGCGCCAAAATGAAAAATGTCTCCGGCCACTCCCTCGAGTGGTCCATGCAATCCGTCTCCCAATATTCCACCAGCGTTCCGGGCTCCCCCGCAAAAAGGAATCCCGACATTTGGGGATTCACTCCCGCAAATCCTTCCAGTGGCTATCTCCTTCGTTATCACGTTCGCTTCGGCCCCGCCGAAAATCCCGCTGTCTCCGTAAGAGACGACGGCCTCTTCGCCGTGCACTACTCGCACTGGGCCGCTGAGTTGTGGATCGATTCCGTCGCCGGCTGGTTGGCTGTCGTGGACGGCGCCAGCCGCTTTGCCATGGTCGAAAAATTCCAGTACGAACCAAACAAATCCTATCCGGGGCGCGCCTCGGTAATCTTCTGGACCAACGGTCCGGAGCCTCATTTTAATAGCGACGGCGAAGCCACCCTGGGAGGCGCGAAAGACTCGCCCTACTACATGGAAGCCGAGCTCAACAGCCCCATGTGCCGCTTGAATCCCGGCGAGGAATGCCAGTTCAACACCGATTGGTTTCCCACCCGTACGGAAAGCGATATCCGCGGCGTTACCGACGCGGCCCTTTTGGTACGCGCGCTCCGGGCAACTCAGCTCGATGCCGGCAAGATCCGGCTCACCGGTTCATTCGGTGTGTTTTATGCAGGCCGCCTCGTCGCCCATTTCTACGACGAACGCGGCTCTCCCCTCGGCAGCGCTCCTGTCGCGGACGTTTCTCCCTCAGAACTCGTCGATCTAAAAACGGACCTCTCGCCCGTCGGAAAAGCCGCCCGGCTCTCGCTGCACTTGACGGATCAGAACGGCGTGGATCGCGGACCGCTCCAGGAAGTACGCATTGGCGCGCAAAACGATCGCTGACATGAACTCTCGCATGGCAAATCGCTCCGCCTTTCTGCTCGCTGCCGCATGCTTTGCTGGCTCAGCGCTCGCTCAACAAGTCAGTTCTCCAGCCGCGGCCTCTCAACGGGTCACCGCGGAAGATTTGCTGTCCCAGCCCGTCGGCGAAAACTGGAGCTCCTACAACGGCGACTACACGGGCCGCCGCTACAGCAGCCTGCAACTCATCAACACTTCAAATGTCGCCCGCTTGAACGCCGCTTGGGTCTTCCATCCCGGAAACTCTCAGGCTCTAGAAGTAACCCCGGTCGTTATCCGCGGCCTGATGTTCATCACCTCTTCGAATGATGTCTTTGCCTTGGACGCGCGATCCGGCCGCGAGCTTTGGCACTATCACCGGCCGGTCAGCTCGGGCCTGTTGGACGATGCCGCCGCCCACAAGAATCGCGGTGTCGCCGTCTGGCAAAACGCCGTTTTCGTCGAAACCGACGACGCCCACCTGCTCAAGCTCGATGCCCGTTCTGGAAATTTACTCTGGGATGTCGCCTACGCCGACAAGGCCAAACACTATGGCGCAACCAGCGCCCCCTTGGTCATTAAAGACACAGTCGTCGTCGGCACTTCCGGGGGAGATTCGGGTGTCCGCGGCTTCGTTGCTGCTTTCGATGCCGCCACCGGAAAACGCAAGTGGCAGTTTTGGACCATCCCCGGCCCCGGCGAATTCGGTTCCTCCAGTTGGCCCGGAGACTCCTATCTCCACGGAGGCGCCACAACCTGGATGCCGGGCACCTACGACCCGCAACTCAACACGCTCTATTGGACCACCAGCAACGCCGCCCCCGACTTCGTGGGAGATTCCCGCCCCGGCGATGACCTCTACACTGCTTGCGTCCTGGCTCTCGATCCCGACACCGGCAAGCTCAAGTGGTATTTTCAATTCACCCCGCACGATGTCTACGACTACGATGCCACGGAAACGCCCGTCCTCGTGGACTCCGAGGAAAACGGCACCATCCGTCATCTTCTGGTACAAGCAAATCGCAACGGTTTTTTCTATGTCCTCGACAGAACCAACGGCAAATTTTTGCGCGCCACTCCTTTCGTCGAAAAATTGAATTGGGCCACCGGCATTGATCCGTCTGGCCGCCCCATCCTCTCCGGCCGAATTCCCACTCCGGAAGGCACCAACATCTGTCCCGGCATCGACGGCGCCACAAATTGGTTTTCCCCGTCCTATAATCCCGCCACGGGCCTCTTCTATGTGATGGCTCTGGAAAGTTGCAATTTGTTCCGCGCCCAACCCAAAGACTTTGTGAAAGGCGCCACCTTCTACAACACCGGCACCTCTCTCCCACCCGGTGAACGCATGCAGAAAATCTTGCTGGCTCTATCTCTCGCCGATGGAAAACGCGTCTGGAGCTACCAGCAGACAGGCCCAGGCAATTCCTGGGCTGGCACTTTGACCACGGCCGGCGGCCTGGTTTTCTTCGGCGACGACTCGGACTCTTTCGAAGCGGTCGAAGCCGCCACTGGCCGTGTCCTCTGGCATTTCAACACCGGCCAACTCATGCGCGCCTCGCCGATGACTTATTCCGTCGCCGGAGTCCAATA
>DATLVJ010000748.1:0-5269 GCA_035577585.1 Candidatus Limnocylindrales bacterium | reverse complement strand
AGCGCCTGAAGTGGGTGCAGCAAGGCGGCGACTCGCCGAAGACGATGGTCGCAGTGGGCGGAACCTCATCGGCCAACGGCAACGATTAAGGTTTCCTAGCGGCGTGTGCAGTTTTTATTCCTTGCCTATTTGGGGAGAGGCTTGGTTCCGCAATTATTCAAATAAAATGAAATATTGTCATCCTGAGCGCATCCGACAAGGATGCGCGAAGGATCTCAACCCAAGTCTCAAGCACCAACCTGAAGGGCGAACTCCAACGAATGAGCCACGAGCATAGGCTGAGATTCAAGACACTGGTCATGGTCTTGCTCATGGTGGTGTGCGCGAACACCGGCGACCTGATGCTCGCGCGCGGGATGAAGCAGATCGGCAACGTGGAAATCTCCGTTCCAGGGCTCCAGCGCGCGCTCCTTTCGACGATTCAGAGCGGCAGCATCTGGATCGGGATTCTCTTCCTGATTGGATTCACACTCTGCTACATGACGGCGGTCAGCTGGGCCGATTACAGCTTCGTGATGCCCGCTGGCGCGTTCGGCTATGCGATCCAGACGATGCTGGCGATCTTTGTGCTGCATGAGACCGTTTCGGTAAAGCACTGGATTGGCGTCCTTCTGATCTGCTTCGGCGTGCTGCTCGTGGGGCAGACCAAGCCAAATACCACGAATGTAGCGGTATTGCCCTCATGAGCCAAAGGGTCTTACTAATGCTGATCTTTTTTGTGCTATGCAATACCGGCGGCGAGATCGTCATGTCCTATGGGATGAAACAGGTGGGCGAACCGCAAGGGTTCCGGCCCATGTCGTTACTTCGGTTTGTTTGGTCGGCGGCAAAGAATCGCTGGTTGTGGGTGGCGATTCCAATGCTGGCCGCTTCGTTCTACTCTCTACTGATTCTATTTTCCTGGGCCAAGCTAAGCGTCGTCATCCCGGCTTCCGCCTCGAACTTCATTGTGGGGACGATCTGCGCAAAGTATCTATTAAAAGAGGATGTGTCTTCCAAGCGATGGTTGGGCGTGATCTGCGTATGTGCCGGTGTGACGCTGGTTCTGCTAACGGGTGGACACTAGTTTACTGACGCGCCGCAACTTTCTTTGCCTGTCTATTCCAAAAAGTCACGAAACTAGGGACGATTGCTGAAGACGTAGCGATCAGCGGATTTGGTGACTAGGTAGACAGGCGCACTGGGCGCGAGGATGTCGCGCTTTTTTTCGTTGCGGGTGATCAGGTAGATGCGCGTGGGGCCGGACCAGAGCGGGGCGAATTGGGCGTCGTCAAAGAAGATTGCTGGCGAGTCAGGGAAGAGCGAACCGTACCAGAGGCCGTTGACGCGGCCGTTCAGAACGTAGATCTGCTGGCCGGTATAGAAACGTACGGACGAAGCATTGGCGTATTCGCCATCCATGAAAATTTTGTCGCTCGGCTGGAGAAGCGGCTTGAGCGTGGCGGCAAATTGTTGGGAGCCCAAGATCGGGTAGAAGACCCCAAGCGAGATATGCGCGCACTCGATGAAGACGATCATCATAGCGGCAAGGGCCCAGTTCGCGAGTTGCGTTTTGCCACTGCGCCGGAAAAACCAGTTAAGCAGTGTGCCGAAGAAAAAAGCGATCGCCGTGCCGATAAGCGGGCCGCGGAAGAAGCCCATGGCGTCGCCCGTAAGGTCGAGCATATGGCCGAGGGAAAGCGCGTACAGATTGGGATTCTTGTTGAGCAAGTCGAATAGTTCCAGATTCGAGGCCGGGGCGTGCGACGCGATGGCGAGAGTGCCGGTGATCGCCGCAATAAGGAGACCGAATGCGAGCAGGACCGTGGCGGAACGGCGCCCGGCGCGTGCGATGGACGAGCCGATGGGAGCTTCGGATTCTTGAGCCATCCAGTGACCGATCAACAGCGCAATACCGGGCAGACCGGGGGCGAGATAGTATTCCTGCCGCGTGGAAAAGCTAAAGAAGAGAAGAACCACAGCGGGCCAGCAGAAGAGCAACAAAACAACGGCTTCGGTTGAAAGGCGAAAACCGGCGATGCGCGGCAGCCGGAAGTGAACTTGGGCGAGTGCTTGGGGAAGGAACGAACTCCAGGGCAGGAACCAGAGAAAAATCAGTCCGTAAAAAAGATAGAGGGGAAAGGTGTCGTAGTCGACGGGATAGCGCTTGCCGAGATAGCGCAGAAATTGTTCGTTGACGAAGTAAAACCAGAGAAAGCCTTTGGCCTGGCCCGCGGCAGGATTGCGGATAGCGGCGAGGATGTGCCAGGGAGCGGCGACGAGAAGAAAGACAATCGTGCTGGAGAAGAGATGCATCTTCAGCAGGTGGCGCAAGTCGCGGGTGAGCAGCAGGAAGATGAACATGATGGCGCAGGGGAAGACGACACCGATGAGTCCCTTGGTGAGGACGCAGAGCGCGATGACTGCGGCGATGCCCCAGCAGGAAAGAAGCGTGGGCTTTTCGGATTGCCAGCCGTCGAGGAACAGATAGAGCGCAATGCCGATCCAGAGGCCGACGGTGACATCCGGAATAAGAATGCGGGTGAACAGATACGGTCCGCAGGACGCGAGGAAAACTACGGCGGCCCAAAAGCCGGACTGTGGGGTCAGGAAGCGGCGTCCGAAAAAATAGAGCAGAAAGGCTAGCACAAGGACGCTCAGTTGGAGGGAGAGTCGGGCGCTCCAGGTGTGCACCCCAAAAAGCTCGAGGCCAAGGGCGACTCCCCAATAGGGGAGCGGTGCTTTCTCAAGATAGCGGATATTGTTTTCGTGGAGGGTGACCCAGTCATGGCGGACGAGAATTTCACGCCCGGCATCGGCGTGGGACGCGTCAACGTCGTCCTGCAGCGGCGGCGTGAAAAGGCCGGGGCCAAACACAGCCAGCCAGAGGAGAGTCAGGATAACAAGCGATGGCCAAGTGCGTTGTCCGACAGAGCGAAACATTCCGAATGAAAACCTCAATGAGGGTTTACGGCCACGAAAAGGTGTTGTGCGCAAAAGTATAGTTTAGCATGCGGTCGCCATGGTGACGGAAAGCAGGGACCATCGCCACAGAGGACACAGGGCACACAGAGAAGATTCGGAACACGGAAAGAGGGCGAACAGGCATGCTATTCTTGGATTTAGAACCTGGCCTTGCGATTATGGAAGTGCAGCGGAATGCCCCTGGAATTGGGGCAATTCCGCGATGGCTTGACGCGCGGAAATCCGGTGTGAAGCGTTTGGTGATGGAATGTTGAGGGACAAGGGAGCCCGAGCTTGATCATTGTGCGCAGCCCGATGCGGATTTCGCTGGGCGGTGGCGGCACGGATTTGCCGTCGTACTACACGAAACATTCGGGATTTGTGGTGGCGGCGGCGATCACACGCTATGTCTACATCACGATCAGCGACGGATTCTGGCCGCGGATTCACCTGAAATATTCGAAAATGGAAGATGTGGAACGCGTCGACGAAATCCATCACCCGATTATCCGCGAAGCGATGAAACTCACGGGCGTCGCCGGGCCGTACCTGGAAATCGTGAGCCACTCGGATATTCCGGCGGGGACGGGTCTGGGGTCGTCGGGGAGTTTCACAACGGCGCTGTTGGGCGCGCTGTATGCGTTCAACCGGAAGTTTGTATCACCGCAGGAATTGGCGGAGCAGGCTTGCAAGATTGAGATTGATATCTTGCAGGAGCCGGTAGGGAAACAGGATCAGTACATCGCGGCGTTCGGCGGGATCACAAGCTTTGAGTTTCTGCCGGATGGGAAGGTAAACGTTTCGCCGCTAACTTTGCCGGCGGAGGCGCTGGCGAACCTGGAGGACAATCTTCTGCTGTTTTTTACAGGAACGGCGCGGTCGGCTTCGGAAATCTTGCGGGATCAGGATACGAAGAGCAAAGAGAATGCCGCCGAGATGCTGGCCAATCTGCATTTCACGAAGCAGCTTGGAGTGGAAAGCCGCGATGCTCTGGTCAAGGGCGATTTGCGGAAATTCGCGGAGTTGATGGCAACGCATTGGGAACATAAGAAGAAGCGCTCGCCGGGGATGAGCAACGGGCCGATCGACTCGCTCTACGAATTAGCAAGAAAGAATGGCGCGCTCGGCGGGAAGATCGTAGGAGCCGGCGGCGGAGGATTTTTGTTGCTGTATACAGAGCAGAAGACGCGGGTGAGGGAAGCGATGCGCGGAGCCGGGTTGCGGGAAGTGCGGTTGGGGTTTGATTTCGGTGGAACGACGGTTGTTGTGCACTCGTAAAAGCCGAAGAGAAAAATAACGCAGAGACGCCGAGTTCGCAGAGGGTCGCTGAGGAAGAGAAGAAGGGAATTGATGCTGCCGGTGGCGATACTTGCGGGGGGACTGGCGACGCGGCTCAGGCCGGCGACGGAGAAGATTCCGAAGTCGCTGCTGGAGGTGAACGGAGAGCCGTTCATCGCGCACCAGTTGCGGCTGCTGAAGGCGAACGACGTTTCGCAGGTGGTTTTGTGTGTTGGATTTTTGGGCGAGATGGTTCGCGATGTCGTGAAAAATGGGCATGCGTTTGGGTTGGATGTCCACTATTCGTTTGACGGGCCGGCCCTCCTCGGAACCGCGGGCGCCCTGAAGCGCGCTTTGCCGGCCATGGGAAAAGCGTTTTTGACGCTGTACGGGGATTCGTACCTGTTGTGCGATTATGCTGGTGTGGCCCGCGAATTTGAAGCTTCGGGGAAGCAGGCGCTGATGACCGTGTTTCGAAACGAAGGGCAGTGGGACACGAGCAACGTGGAATTTGAGGGTGGCGCACTTCTGGCGTATGACAAGAAACAGCGGACGCCGCGGATGAAATTTATCGATTATGGGCTGGGAGCATTTACGGCCAAAGCGTTTGATCGGGTGCCGGCTGAGAAAGCCTTCGACCTGGCGGATTTATACAGAGAAATTCTGGCCGATAGGGAATTGGCCGGTCTAGAAATGAAGCAGAGGTTTTACGAGATTGGATCGCCGGCCGGGCTCGAAGAGACGGCGCAGTTCATTGCGTCACAGGGAGTCGCTAGGGCATGAGTGGGCAGACGACGTTCGCGGAGAAGTTCTTGGCGGAGGCGGCGGAGATTGTGGCTCGCTTGGATCGCGCGAGCCTGGAAAAGGCCGCGAAGATGATCGGCGAATTGCGCGCTGCCGGCGGGCGTCTTTTTATTTTGGGAGTGGGCGGAAGCGCGGCGAATGCTTCACACGCCGTGAATGATTTCCGGAAGATCGCGGGGATCGAAGCGTACGCACCGACAGACAATGTTTCGGAACTGACGGCGCGCACGAATGACGAAGGCTG
>DATLVJ010000747.1:0-11619 GCA_035577585.1 Candidatus Limnocylindrales bacterium | reverse complement strand
GGACCAGACGGGTGTGATCCGCTATGACCCAGCGGGAGCAGCCTGCACGGTTCCGGCAGTCGGCGTGGCAGTCGGCGGCAGCCCGGCATTGCAGTAAGCTGAAGGCTGAGCAAACTGAATACAAGGATTGGAGCGCGGAGTTCAACTCCGCGCTCTTTTCTTTTTCGAAGTGGTTTGCAAAGTGCCAGGAAGAATATATAAGCGACAAGACAGCCATTTTTTGTCAATTCCCAGCCGGGTTTTGTCATTAAAGGTCACGAGGAAATTGGGAAAGAGATATGCGGCTGTATCTGACAGAAAAAAAAGGAATTGCTGGCCATAAATACTTGAAGAACGGCCCGTGGAGTGCTGTAATCATTGGCAATTATGTCTGGAAAGAACTGCGAAATGAGGATTGGGGACCGCATCTCTATGAAGCGAGAAGAGCAGGGATTTTCTCTCATCGAGTTGTTGATCGTGGTGGCGGTGATACTGATTGTTGCCGCGATCGCCATACCGAATTTTCTGAGGGCAAAAATTTCCGCAAACGAAGCCAGCGCAGTTTCCTCCATTCACGCGGTGAACACATCGGAAATTTCGTATTCGGCGGCTAATCCGACGATTGGGTTCGCAGCCGTGCTGGCGGATCTGGGTCCGGCGGGCGGGGGGTACATAGATAGCCTGCTGGCAGCCGGGACAAAAAGCGGTTATTCATTCACCTATACGGTGGTAGGCGCAACGCCGTACACCCAATACAAACTGAACGCGGATCCAACCACACGCGGAGTGACCGGGGCGCGAAGTTTCTACAGCGACGCATCGAACGTGACGCGCTATAACGATGTCGCGCCGGCGGCAGTGACGGATCCCCCAATCCAGTAAGAGAATTGTTGCGACCCAAGATGCCTGCTATTGTTTCGAAGTGACCCTAATTTTCACTGCGATATTGCTGCTGCTCAGTTCCGGGAATTTACCGGAGCCACGTCCAGGTGTTTCCCTGCAAAGATTGGAAGAGAAGTATCACGCGGCCAGGACGCTGGAGGCGACGTTTCTGGAGAGGTATCGGGAGAACGGCAAAGAGCTGCGCGTGGAAGCGGGGAAGGCGTATTTTTTGCGGCCGGGAAAGATGCGCTGGGAATATGAGAAGCCGGAAAAGAATTTGTTTCTGGTGGACGGGAAATATGTATGGTTTTATGCGCCGGACGATCACACCGCCACGCGAATGCCAGCGAAGAAGAGCGACGACTGGCGAACGCCGATTGCGTTCTTGACAACCGGAATGAAGCTTCAGCGCATCTGTTCTGAAGTGGGGTCGGCGCCGGAGATAAAGGCGTCGAAAACGGGCAATGAAGTTTACCGGTGTGTATTGCGCGGAGCCGAGCAGGAGAAAAGCGGGTCGGCCCAAAAGGTGTTGTTTGAAATTACACCGCAGAGCGAACTGGCGCGCATCGTGATTCCACAGGAAGCGGGGATGGAGATCGAGTTCGAGTTCAAGGATTGGGAATGGAATCCGGCGCTGGGGAAGAATCTATTCCAATTTGAGCCGCCGCCAGGAACCGTGATCGTAAACGGCCTGCTACCAGAGGCTCCCGGGATGCGTCAGTAAGGATGTAGGTGCCAAGTCGAGGTCCCAGGCCCGCCTGCCGTTGACTCAGGAAACCCATCAGCCCCAGACCTTGTTTGGGGTACTCTTCGGATGAGGTAAACTAAAGCTCTATGGGGGAGTTTGTCTGCCGCGTCGCCGACGCCAACGGGCGGGTTTTCTCGCACGTGGAAGCGGCCGCAAGCCTGGAAGAAGCTCGCCAGAAGCTCTCGGATCGAGGGCTGTACATTTATTCTGTCGAGACTCGCAGCAGCCTGATCAGCGGCATGCTGGGGGTGCGCAAAGAGCGCAAGATCAGCGGGAACGACTTCCTGATTCTCAATCAGCAATTCAATACACTTATTAAGGCGGGGCTGCCGATTCTGAAGGCGCTGGATCTGCTGGCCACGCGGGCGACCGCGCCGAAGCTGCGGCCGATCCTGACGCAGGTGCGGGACCGGGTACGGGAAGGGAAGTCGCTCTCGGAAGCGATAGAAGACGCGGGCGTTTTTTCGAAGGTGTATTCGACGGCGATTCTGGCGGGGGAAAAGAGCGGCAATCTTTCCGGAGTGCTGGATTATTACATTTCGTACCAGAAGGTGAGCACGGGAGTTAAGAAGAAGATTGTGGCGTCGCTGGTGTACCCGATATTGCTGGTGGTGGTGGCGGCGTGCATCGTGACGTACCTGGTGACGGGAGTAATTCCAAAGTTTGCGACGCTGTATAAGGATTTGGGAGTGCCGCTGCCGGGGCCGACGCAATTTCTGATTGCGATCACGGTGGACTACCGGGTGTACATACTATCGGCGCTGGGGGCATTTTTGTTGGGAATTGTGGGGGTGTTCTTCTGGTCGCGGAGCGACGAGGGCGGGGTGGCGTTTGACCGGATAGTGTTCAAGATTCCACTGCTGGGCGACACGCTTCTGAAATTTCAGGCTTCGCAGTTCTGCCGAACGCTGGCAACGCTGCTGACCGGCGGGACGCCACTGGTGGCGGCGCTGCAAACCGCGGCGGAATCGATCACCAGCCGGCTGGTGCGCGGATCCGTGAAGAACGCGACGCAGATGGTGCGGGAAGGCGAATCGCTGCACGGGGCGCTGTCCTCCGGACAGGTGATGCCGGAGCTGGCGCTGGACATGATTGAGGTGGGCGAATCGAGCGGAGCGCTGGCGCCGATGCTGAACAGCGTGGCGGAATTTTATGAGGAAGAGGTTGGGCTGCGGCTGGGAGCAATGGTTTCCCTGATCGAGCCCGTTATTCTGGTATTCATGGGGTTGGTGGTAGCGTTCATCCTGATTTCGCTGTATTTGCCGATTTTCTCTTTCTCGATCACCGGAACAGGACCGGGAGCATAAGGAAAAAGATTTTTTATGGCCACGCCAGATTCCAATTTGCACGATCCGAGTTTGCCGGGAGGCACGGCGGACGCGGCACAGGAGCGCGAGCAGGCGCGAAAGCTTGCGGAACGCTATAGGTGCGGGTTCATTGACCTGACGGAGCAAAGGATTGACCCGGAACTGTTTCGAACGATTCCGGCAGACCTGATGTTCCGGTACAACTTTGTGCCGCTGCTGGCGAACAACAACACGCTGGTGATCGCCGTTGCGGACCCTGGCATGGTAATTCTGAGCGATGAGCTGCCGCTGCTGCTGGGAAAGAAACTGGCGTACAAGGTGGCGACGCCGCGGCAGATTGGCGACCTGCTGAAGAGGACGGAACAGTCGCAGCGCGTGTTGGAGCAGGCGACGGAAGCGTTCACGCTGCAGGTATCGAAGGAAGAGGAAGAGGGCGAGGAGACGATCTCCGGCGACCGGCTGACGCGGGATACGACGGTCAGTCCGGTGGTGCGGCTGGTGGAGACGATCATCTTCACGGCGCTGGAACGAAGGGCGAGCGATATTCACATCGAAGCGCGGGATACGGAAGTGGCGGTGAAATACCGGATTGACGGGGTGCTGCAGCATGCGATGCAGCCGATCGCGAAGGAATGGCATTCGACGGTGCTGTCGCGCATCAAGGTGCTGAGTGACCTGGACATTGCTGAACGGCGCGTGCCGCAGGACGGGCGATTCCGCGTGAAGTACAAGGGGCGGTACATTGACCTGCGCGTTTCGATCATGCCGGCGAGCCACGGGGAAGACGCCGTGCTGCGCGTGCTGGACAAGGAAACGCTCTCGGAGAAATTCCAAAGTTTGAGCCTGGACGTTGTCGGCTTTTCGACGGACGAAGTGAAGAGGTTTCGGCGGTACATTCACGAGCCGTACGGGATGGTGCTGGTGACGGGGCCGACGGGGTCGGGAAAAACGACGACGTTGTATGCGGCGATCAATGAGATTAAGACGGACGAAGACAAGATTGTGACGATCGAGGACCCGGTCGAATACCAGTTGCGCGGGATTACACAGATTCCGGTGAACGAGAAAAAGGGGCTGACGTTTGCGCGCGGGTTGCGTTCGATTCTGCGTCACGACCCGGACAAGATCATGGTGGGCGAAATCCGCGACCAGGAGACGGCGCAGATTGCTATTCAGTCCGCGCTGACGGGGCACCTGGTGTTTACGACGGTGCACGCGAACAACGTGACGGACGTGATCGGGCGGTTCATCAACATGGGGGTTGAGCCGTACAACTTTGTTTCGGCGCTGAACTGCATCATGGCCCAGCGGCTGGTGCGTTTGATTTGCCTCAACTGCAAACGGCCAAAGAAGCATTCGCCGGAAGAATTGGCGGAATCGGGGATCGATCCCGCCAAGACGACGGATTTTATTTTCTCGGAAGGGGCGGGATGCCTGGAGTGTTCGGGGACGGGGTATCACGGGCGCTCGGCGATCTGCGAACTGCTGGATTTGACGGACCACATACGGGAAATGATCGTGAGCCGGCGGCCGACGTCCGAGATCAAGCGGGCGGCGATTGAAGAAGGTATGATAACGCTGCGCGAGAGCGGCCTGGCGAAGGTGAAGAGCGGGCTGACGACGCTGCGGGAAATTAACAAGGTGACCTTCGTTGAGTAACGCCGGGACATATCAGAGCGGGATCAACAAGATTGGAGCGGTGCGGCGGTTCATGCGCTGGCTGGACGCGACGCCGCATCCGACGGTGGCGATGGAGTTCACACCGGAGCAGGTGTCGGCGGCCCGGTTCACCCGAACGGGTGGAGTAGACGGGTTTGCGGTTGAGCCATTGCCGCCGGGGGCGTTGGTGCCGTCCGCGATCGAGACGAACCTTGCGAATCCGATTGCCGTGAAGGCGGCGGTGGCGAGTGTTTCGAAAACACTGAAAATGAGAGATGAGGATGCGGCGCTGATTGTGCCGGATCCCGTGATTCGCGTGTTCGTGCAGCATTTCGACGAATTTCCGCGTTCGTCGGAGGAAGCGATTCCGATGCTGCGGTGGAAATTGAAGAAGAGCGTACCGTTTGAGGTGGACGAGACGCTGCTGTCGTACATGAAGCAGCCATCGAGAGGCGAAGGGATCGACGTGGTGACGGCGATCGCGCGGCTGCGGATTATCAAGGAGTACGAGGCGCTGCTGGAGGCGCAGGGAGTGCGCGCGGGCGTGGTGTTGAGTTCGACGCTGACAGCGATTTCGTTGCTGGAGGATTCGAGGCCGACTCTGCTGGCGCGGCTTTCCGGAACTTCGCTGACGACGGCGATTGTGCGTGAGGGAGTTTTGGCAGGATACCGCTGCACGGAACTGCCGACGACCGCGTCGGAAGTTACGCCGCACATGCTGCTGGAAGAGGTTTACCCGCTGGCGGCGTATTACCAGGACACATGGCAGGAAGGGATTCAAGCCGTGCGGGTGGCAGGATTGCGGCGGAGGCTGCCGGAATTCGTGAAGCCGCTGCAGGATGAGTTCAAGTGCGATGTGGGTTCGCTGCTGAGCTCGGCGGTTTCGGAAGGGCATTTGCGAAGCGATGCGCGGCCGCTGGCCGACCGGGAGCTGGAGGGCCTGGTGGGCTGGATGATGCACCGGAGTTGAGGGAGAAAGCGACAAAGCGATGTACGTACGCCTGAATCTAGCGACGAATCCACTGCTGACCCACCGGCGATTTCTGGCCGGCTCGGCTGCCCTGGGCGCTTTGGGCGTGCTGTTGTTATTCGGACTTGGATGGCGCGCTTACAACCTTCGGAAAGCGGACGAGGACTTGAGATCGAGGAGCACGAAGCTCCAAAAGGAAGTGGCGACGGCCGGCCGGGAGCGCGAGGAATTGCAGCATTATTTCGAGCAGCAGGAAGCCGCGGGATTCCAGGAGCACGCGAAATTCGTGGTGGGAGTGTTGCAGGCGCGGAGCATCAACTGGACGCAGATGTTCATGGACCTGGAACGGACGCTGCCGGCGGGCGTGCGGGTGGTGCGGATCGAACCGAAACTGGACAAGGGGATCGTCAGCGTGCATTTTGTGGTGGGAGCGACGAACCAGGAAGCGAAGCTGAAGCTGCTGAAATCGTTTGAGAATTCCGCGTCGTTCTCGCATGTGGCGCTGATTTCCGAACGGGCGGCGACGCAGCCGGGCTCGGACCCCCTGACGATTGAATTTGTGGCGGAGTATTCGAACAGTTGACCATGGGCGAATTCAAGCTAAAGAAACGGTTGATTCTGACGGGGCTGGCGCTTCTGCTGGTGATTGATGGCGCGCTGGCCTATCACAACAGGCGGCTGGCGGTGCGGGATGAAAACCCGGACGTGAAATTGAAGGCAGAGTCGCGGCAGGTAGCCTTGGTGAAGGCGGACGTGGAGCGGGCGAATAAAATCAAGACGCGGCTGCCGGAAACGCAAATGAAGATCGACCAGTTTGAAACCACATTGCCGCCGGCCGGAAAAGGTTATTCGATGGTGTCGCAGGAAGTGGGAGAGATTGCGCGCGACACCCACGTTCAGGTGCAGGACCTGAAATTCCGCGAGAAGGAAATTACGGGGCGCAACGTGAACGAAATTGAAATTCAGGCGCAGTTGGACGGAGATTACGCTGGAATTGTGCGGTTTTTGAACCGGCTGCAGCGGTCGAAGAATACCTACGTGGTGGATTCACTGGGGCTGGATTCAGTCACGAGCGGCGGGGCGGGGAACCAGGCGCCACCAGGAGCTGTGAGGGTTGCGCTGCACCTACGGTCGTATTTCAGGAAGAGTTGATGGCAGTGACGAGACAACAGAAAGAGTTGATTGCCCTTGCGGCGCTGGTGGTGATCGCGGGGTCGATCTGGTATTTCTACATGGGACGCCCAGCGAGGACGAACGCCGGGTTCTCCGCAGCCGACTATTCGCCAATCAAGGTGGAGGATTACTTTCCGATATTCTTCGGGTTGGACAAGGCCCGGGGCACGGAATACAAGAGCGCGGGCCGGAATATTTTTGTGATGACCGCGGTGCCGGTGGATGTTGCGCAGAAAGGCCCCACGAAGGCGCCTTTCATGCCACAAGGGCCCATGCCGCCGCCTCCTCCGCCGCCGGCGCAGTTGCCGATGGTGTTTTTTGGCTATGGGATGTTGCCCGCCGGGGGAACGCGACAGGCATTTCTGAAAGAGGAGACGGGGGATGAGATACACATCGTGAGCGAAGGCGATGTGGTGATGAATCACATCCGCATCCTGCATATCGGGAACGACAAGATTGATTTTGAGGACACCAATACGGGCCAGAAAGGTTCGAGGTCATTGGAGGTTGCCCCGGCGGCATGAGAAATCGGAATTCAACAACCGGGAAGCGGCCGGGGGAAGAAGGGTACGCCCTGGCGCTGATGGTGTTCATGCTGGCACTGATCGCGCTGGGGACGCTGACGGCGTTACCGAACATTCTGACGAACGGAAAGCGCGAAAAAGAAGAAGAGATGATCTGGCGCGGGAAGCAGTACGTGCGGGGGATCCGGTTGTATGTGCGGTACTACCAGACGCACGGAGGAACGACGCGGTTTCCAACTTCGATGGAGGATTTGACGAAGAACAAGGTGGGAATCCGGTTCATGCGGCAGGCGTACAAGGATCCGGTAAACTCAGTGGACGGATCGTGGCGGATGATTTATGTGGGGCCGAACGGGCAGCTGATCGGGAGCCTGAAGAGCCGGCCGTTGATGCCGGACGGGCAAAGCGGCAGCAGCGGTGGATTTGGATCCAGCTTTAGCGGGGCGCAATCGCAAGCGGGGAATAATTCGTCGTTCGGTGGTTCGTCGTTTGGGAGCTCATCGTTCGGGAACTCGTCATTCGGAAGTTCAGCATTTAACAACGGCGGAAACGCGAGCGCGGGGAATGCGCAGGGACAAGGCGCGGGGCAGGGTGCGCAGAGCGGGCTGAGTTCGGACACGATGTCGACGCCGCAAGCGATTGCGAGCGACGACGGCTCGACGCAAGTGATCGGCGGAAACATTATCGGCGTGGGGAGCAAGGTCAACAAAGCTTCCGTGATCTGGTACGACAAGGCGAAGAATTACCGGCAGTTTGAGTTTATCTGGGATCCTTCGAAAGAGCCGATTAATGGCGGGGCCGCGGGGGGCGTGATCGGCGTGCCACCGGCGGGAACGCAGGGACAGAACGGATTTTTCGGGCAGCAGCCGACGGGGACACCCCCGGGGAATCCGGGAACCGGCACAAATCCACCGCCGGGACAGACGCCTCCAGGACAAACGCCGCAGTAAAACCGCAGTCGTTGTTGCGGTCCTACCAGCAGTGCTTCAGCTAATTTTCAGGGAGAGAAAGACCGCCTGGCGCGTTTAAGGGGTTGGCGGCATCGGCTTTGAGTTTGGCGTAGGTTTTTGTGATGCGCTGGACGTATTTCATGGTTTCGAGATAGGGGGGGACGCGGCGGCCGTATTTGTCCACGGAGTCAGGGCCGGCGTTGTATGCGGCGAGGGCGAGGGTGAGATCGTTTTTGTATTTTTTCAGCAGGCCGCTGAGGTAGTGCGAGCCGCCGTCAATGTTTTGACCGGGGTCGAAAGAGTCCTTCACGCCCATGAGTTCGGCGGTGCGGGGCATCAGCTGCATCAGGCCGCGGGCATTTTTGTGGGAGACGGCCTTGGGATTGAAATTGGACTCGATGGAAATAACGGAATGGATGAGCGTGGGATCGAGATGGTAGCGGGCAGCGGCGTCGCGGATGAGTTTCTGAAAAGGCGTTTTGTCGGTGAGGGGCTCGGTGCTGGGTTCGAAGATTTCCTCGGGTTCGATGGCGACGATGTCCTCGACGGGAACTTCGGCGACTCCGCCCTGGATGTGCAATTTGTAGCGGTCACCGAGGATTTCGTAGCCGGTGACGTTGACGCGGGCGCCGCTGCGGAGAACGACATAGTCGGCGCACGCCGGGACGCAGGAAGAGAGAAGAATCAGGGCGGCTAGGGCGGCGCATCTCGTAAGAGTCAGGCGCACTCGGGCAACTCCGGAAGGGCGAAGCGTTCGATAGCCGCGGCGACGCCGTCGTCGTCGTTGGTGTGGGTGACGTGCCAGCCGCGGGTTTTGAGTTCGGGCACCGCGTTCTCCATAACCACCGGGATTCCCGCGAAGGAGAGCATCTCTTCATCATTGTGATTGTCGCCGATGGCGAGGATTTCCTGGCGGGGGATGCCGCGCAAGGCGGCCCATTCGGCGAGGGCCACTCCCTTGGAGACTTGCGGGTTGAGGACGTCGATCATGGAGAAATCCTTGCTCTCGTAGGCGGTGACTGCCAGAGAGAATTCACCCGTAAATTGGACGCTGCGAAGGGCGCGTTCGGCTGCCCGCATCGTTTGGACGGGACCGGAAAGCATGATCTGGATGGGGTCTTCGGTCAGACAAATTTCGAGTGGTTTTGCTTCACCGAGGAAGGGCTGGTTCCATTTGTAGTAGGCGCCGCGGATGCCATCTTCGAGGTCGATGGATTCCATCATGACTTGATTGGCGAGGGGGCGGTCAAAAACGACGGAGGCGGCGTCGCGCCAGGGATGAGTGGCAGCGAGGACGCGGAGTGCGGTTTCGCGGGGCAAAAGATGGCGCGCGAGAGTGTGGCCATCCTTGGTGCGGACGAGCGCGCCGTTGTTGACGATCATGGTGAGCGGGGAGTCAATCTGCTGCGCGACGGGCATGGCGAAATCGTATCGGCGGCCGGTGACGAGGGCGACTTCGATGCCGCGGCGGACGGCTTCGGCGATGGCGGCGCGGTTGCGGTCGGAGACGGTGAAACGGCTGCTGAGGAGAGTGCCGTCAATATCGAGCGCGATGAGTTGCACGGGCATGTGTTTAGTTTAACCCAGTGCAAGCACAGTTCGATGATGCGGGGGGAATGTTGTGTCTTGGGAAGAGAGAAGAGTGGATCCCTCGCTTTGCTCGGGATGACAGTTTGGCGGGGGGTTGGGACGGATGGGGCAGGCTGGTCGGAGTGACCGACCTAAAGGTCGGCCACTACAACGGCTAAGAGATTGGTCAGGCGGAGCGGGAAAATGCGTGTGTTAGAATTTTTTGCATGACAACGCGCCGGTTGTATTACGACGATGCATATTTGCAGAATTTTGAGGCGCGGGTGGTGAGTTGTTCGCCCGCGGAGCCGGTGCAGGGGCCTTCGGGGGTGCAGCCTGCTTGGGAGGTGCTGCTGGATCAGACTGCGTTTTATCCGACGTCGGGCGGGCAGCCGAACGACCTGGGATTGCTGGGAGAAGCAGCGGTGCTTGACGTGCGCGACGACGAGGATGGGATCGTGCATATTGTGGATCGCGAGGTGGAGAAGGGCGAAGTGAAGGGATGCGTGAACTGGCCGCGGCGGATGGACCACATGCAGCAGCATACGGGGCAGCACCTGCTTTCGGCGATGTTTCAGGAACGATTTGGATTGCCGACGGTGTCGTTTCATTTGGGCGGAGAGATTTGCACGATTGATTTGCACGGAGGAGAGCCTTCGCGGGATCAACTGATTGGAGCGCAACGGGCGGCGAATAAGGTGATATTTGAGGATCGGCCAATCAGCGTGCGCTATGGCGCGCGGGAAGACTTGGCGCGGCTGGGCGTGCGGAAAGAAGTGGAGCGCGAAGGATTGTTGAGGGCGATCGAGATTGAAGGAGCGGATTTGCAGCCGTGCGGCGGGACGCATGTGAAGTCGACGGGGCAGATCGGGATGATCCTGGTGCGGGGCTGCAGCAAAGTGCGGCAAGACTGGCGAGTGGAGTTTGTTTGCGGCGGGCGCGCGGAGCAAGCGGCGACCGAAGATTTCGAGCGCGAACGGGTGCTGATGGGTTCGCTGGGATGCGCGCTGGGGGAATTGCCGACGGCGGTGGAGCGACTGGCGGCGGAACGGGATGGCAATTTCAAGAGTTTGCGGGCGGCGTTGCAGCAGTTGGCGGCGGTGTGGGGTGGGCAGTTGGCATTAAACGCTCCAGTGGGAGCGAACGGTGTCCGTGTGGTGTCGATGGTGATGAGGGGAACCCATCCGGAACTGCTGCAGCCGTTGGCCACGGAAATTGCGAAGCATGAGGGTACGGTGGCGCTCCTGATTTTGGAGGAGTCCGGGCAAGTGGTGTTTGCGCAGCATCCCGGCGCGGGGAAGGATCTGAGTGCAGTGTTGAAAAGCGTGTTGGCTGTGCATCCGGGGAAGGGCGGGGGGAGCAGGGATTTTGTGAGGGCGAGATTGGTTGACCCGCGAGCCTCTGCAGGCGCGCTGGAGTTGGCGAAGAGTTTGATTGGGGCTTGACCGGGCAACCGGGAAATCTTGCGAATTGCGCGTTGAGGTCCTTCGGGGCGCAAACGGCGCGCCCCGAAGGATGACAAATTATTTTTCGTTTTCTTAAACGACTGATTGCCGTTTGTGAAAAGCGCTGGCTTATCAACGCAAGAGGGATTTGGATTTGAGGACGGTGAGGGCGCGCTGGACGGGAGATTTCTGGTTGAGCCAGCGTTTTTCGGTTTCGAGAAGAATGCGGCGGCCGAGAGAGGCGAAGAGTGCGCGGGTCGCGGCGGGCTTGGCATTTGCGGTGTGAAGGAAATCGAGGAAAGCGGGCGGTTGCTG
The DNA here is from genome assembly GCA_035577585.1 of Candidatus Limnocylindrales bacterium. GTDB lineage: Bacteria > Acidobacteriota > Terriglobia > Acidiferrales > UBA7541 > Acidiferrum. The sequence continues at coordinate 98 of DATLVJ010000747.1, read as the reverse complement.
GGAGCCTACGGCGAGGATACCGAGGCCGTGACCATGTTCGAAGTTGATTCTGGGCCGAACTATCCCCCAACTTTCCCAGCTTCAACTTCGAACATGGT